>CAJQOW010000066.1 GCA_905480055.1 uncultured Acidimicrobiia bacterium | reverse complement strand
CTGGGAATGACCCTCGTGACGGTTGGGCTCATCTCGGACTCGGTCTACGCACTCGTGGGGGATTCGATCGGCAGGTTGTTCAGCCGCCGCCACGGAGCGGCCAGGACCACGAGGCGTGTCGCCGGAGCGACCTATTTCGCCCTGGCTGGCTTCGCCGCGTTCACCGGAACCCGCTCCTGATCGAGCTGCTTTTTGCAGGTTTCCAAGCGTTGTGACACAACGCACGAGATTTGTTACAATTACATAGTCAAGAACTTAGGATTCTTGGGAGAGTCACATGCGCCTCGAACTGACCAAGAAGACGGACCTGGCGTTCCAGGCCCTGTCGGCCATCGCCGAAGCCGAGGGCAAGCGCGTCAACGGGTCCGAGCTTGCGGTCAAACTGGACATCTCGACGCAGTACCTCCCCCACGTCGTCGCACCGCTCACCAAAGCTGGTTGGGTCTCATCGGTCTCGGGCCCGAGGGGCGGGTACACCATCATGAGGAGCCTCGACGACATCTCGCTGCTTGACCTCATCGAGGCCGTTGAGGGCCCCATCGATGAATCCCGCTGCCTGCATCTTGGTCCCGTGCACAGCGCCTCTGCGGTATGTGCGCTCCACGGCCCGTGGACGAAGGCGCGTCAGGCTTTGCTCGACGAGCTAGCCACAACACAGCTCAACGACATGATCGTCGTTCACGGCTGAAGATCAGCCGGCATCACCACCCAGGGGATGACAGACTGCGCGACTATTGCTAGTATTACGGAGTCGGATAGTCAGAGATTCTGAAACTGAGGATTTCACAGATGCTTCTCCACCTCGATCAACGCACGGAGCTCGCATATCAGGCACTCCTCATCCTCGAGCAGCACCACCACGGCTTCACGACCAGCAAGGACATCGCTGCTCAGCTGGATCTCATGCCCGACTACCTCGTCAAGGTGCTCGCCCCCCTGAGTAGGGCTGGATGGATCGCGTCTTCGCGCGGCCCATCTGGCGGGTATCGCCTGAGCACAGACCTGAAGGAGCTTTGCGTCCTCGACCTCATCGAAGCGGTCGAAGGGCGAGTCGACACGGAGAAATGCATGCACGGGGACTCCCGGAACCCGGCCACGGATTTGTGCACATTGCACGACCCGTGGGTCCGGGCCCGGGATGCCCTCTTGACCGAACTGGAAGAGACACCCATTGCAGTGGCGGGTCTCTCCAGTCCTGAATAAGGGAGAGTAAACAATGTCCAGAGGATCTGGAACGCCCTGGTGGCGCCGACGATCGATTCTGGTGGCTGTGGGCCTCGTCCTCGCGTTCGCCATGGTGCTCCAAGCGTGCACCGGCGACAGCGGTTCGGATGATTCAGCTGCATCAGGTGATATCAATGGCCGCCGCGAGGCAGCGGGGCTTCAACCCCTCACAGATGCCCAATTGGAAGCGGCTGCACTGACCTACCTGCCCTCCGGCGAGTGGGACCCCTATGTGATGTTCGCCTCCGGCGGACAGTCTGGCCAGATGTTTGCGATCGGTGTTCCATCGATGCGCATCCTGAAGTCGATCGCCGTGTTCACGCCTGAGCCGTGGCAAGGCTGGGGCTTCGGCAACCAAGGGACCGAGCACGTCCTCGATGGCGGAAACGTCGACGGCAACGAAGTCCGTTGGGCCGACACGCACCATCCAGCCCTCTCGGAGACTGGTGGCGAGTACGACGGGCAGTTCGTGTTCATCAACGACAAGGCCAACGGTCGAGTCGCTGTTATCGATCTCAGGGACTTCGAGACGAAGCAGATCGTCAAGAATCCAATCGCCATCAACGATCACGGCGGTACCAAGGTCACGCCTGATACCGAATGGGTGATCGAAGGTGGCCAGTACGCCACTCCACACGGGTGGGAGTACGCGCCCATCGACTCCTACGACTCTGACTACAAGGGCATGGTCACGATGTGGAAGTTCGACCGCGACAGCGGCCGCATCCTCGAGGACCAATCCTTCGCCATGGAGCTCCCGCCGTACTGGCAGGATCTCTGCGACGCGGGCAAGCTCGAGTCCGACGGCTGGGTGTTCTGCGGATCGTTCAACACTGAGCGGGCGACAGGTACCGGCCTCGACGGGTCCGGTGAGAACTTCGAAGCAGGCGCTTCGGCTCGCGATCGTGACTACTTGCATGTCATCAATCTCGACAAGGCCGCAGAACTCGCCGCAGCCGGCAATACGTTCGATGTGAACGGATTCCCCGTGATCAGCCTCCAGACCAGCATCGATGAAGGGCTCCTGTACTTCGTACCAGAGCCCAAGAGCCCCCACGGGGCCGATGTCACCCCCGGTGGCGAATACATCGTGGTCTCCGGCAAGCTCGATCCGCATGTGACGATCTACTCGTTCGAGAAGATCCAAGCTGCGATCGGCGCCCAGAACTGGGTTCCCGACGACTACGGCGTACCCGTCCTCGACTTTGACTCCGTCATGGAAGCCCAGGTTGAGGTTGGTCTTGGACCGCTCCACACCGAGTTCGATGCCGATGGCTATGCGTACACCAGCATCTTCCTCGACAGCACTGTTGCCAAGTGGAGCCTCGGTGGCGAGAACTACCGTGGTGACGATGGCTGGAAGCTGGAAGGAACCCTTCCGGTTCAGTACAACATCGGCCACCTCGTGGCGGCTGAGGGCGACACCGTCAGTCCTGACGGTGGCTACCTCGTTGCGCTGAACAAGTGGTCGATCGACCGCTTCTTCCCACCAGGACCGCTGCTGCCGCAGAACCTGCAGCTCGTTGACATCAGCCAATCGGTTGACACCAATCCAGAGACCGGCGGGATGTCCGTGCTCTACGACATGCCCCTCGGCATGGGTGAGCCGCACTATGCGCAGATCATCAAGGCGGACAAGCTTCAGCCATTCGAGGTGTACCCCGAGATCGGTTGGAACCCCGAGACCATGAGCGTTGATCCCAACGCACCGGTCATCGGCAACGAGCGGGTCGAGCGCGATGGAAAGAACGTCGAGGTGTGGATGACTGCAGTACGCAGCCACTACACGCCTGACACCGTGCAAATCCAGGCTGGCGACCACGTGATTTGGCACATCACGAACGTCGACACGTCCAAGGATGCGACGCACGGACTTGCCGTTCCCGGTTACAACATCAACCTGAGCCTCGAGCCAGGAGAGACAGCAACGATGGAGTTCGACGCAACGCAGGACGGGGTCTTCCCGTTCTACTGCACCGAGTTCTTTTCGGCGCTCCATCTGGAGATGGCCGGCTACTTCCTGGTAGAGCCAGCCGGATAGGAGAGACGACGATGTCCATGGCCGAACGGATTCTGGGGCCCCGTGTTTCACGGGAACAGAAGCAGGAGCACGCCGAGAGGTACCGCCTCCCAACGTGGCTCTTCGCCGGAGCAGCGTTCCTGCTCATGGTGTCACTCCTGTTGCCCTATTGGGTATTGCAGCTCAGTGCACCCCAGTTTCCCGACGGCCTGAGCATCACGGCGTATGTGAATCGTCTTGAGGGAGACGTAGCCGAACTGGAGGGGCTCAACCACTACGTGGGGTTGGGCTCCTTCCAGGACGCCGCAACGCTTGAACGCCAAATCGCCTTCGTCGCCATCGCAGTGCTTGCAGGCCTCCTTCTCGCGGCGCTGCTCGTTCACTCGCGCTGGGTAGTGCTCCTTGTCCTGCCCACGCTGCTGTTCCCGATCATCTTTCTCATCGACCTCCAATACTGGCTGTGGGACTTCGGCCATCACCTCGACCCCGCAGCACCGCTCGCCGCAGCTGTTGGCGAGTTCACTCCCCCGATCTTTGGGCCAGCCACCATCGCCCAGTTCGACACCCTCGCGCTGCCCGGCATCGGACTGATACTTGCGTTCGTTGCCGCCGGGATGACCGCAGCAGGACTGTGGTTCCACCGCAAGGCGTACAAGCCGTTGATCGACGCGGAAGCTCCGTGACCCGACGCCTCCTGCTCGCGATCGCCCTCGGCATCCTGCTCACTGCGGGGGCTCAAGCGCTCGCCGCCGATCAATCCCCGACCGACCTCCAGGCCATCATCGACCAGGCAGACGCTGGCTCCACCGTGACGCTCCTGCCGGGCACCTACACCGGCGGTGCAACGATCGACAAGCCGCTCGTACTCACCGGCAACCTCGACTCCGTCATCGATGGCGGCGGAGAAGGAACCCTCCTCACCGTCGTAGTCCCCAACGTGACCTTCAACGGCCTCACGCTGAGGGCGAGCGGTGCATCACTCGATCGCGAAGACGCGGCGATCTCGGTACTGGCGCCGCGAGTTTCCATCACCAACAACGTCTTTGCCGATGTGCTCTTCGGCGTCTTCCTCAGAACCGCTCCCAACTCAGTCGTCTCGAACAATGTCATCGGCGCAAAAGACGTGTTCATCGCCAATCGAGGTGACGGCATCCGATTGTGGGA
>CAJQOW010000065.1 GCA_905480055.1 uncultured Acidimicrobiia bacterium | reverse complement strand
CTCGAACCGGGTGACGCGGCCCTGCAAGACGTAGTTCTTGTATTCGTCGCCATCGACCGTGAACGACAGCCCGACCCTGTTGTCCTTGCGGATATTCGCCGTCTTGACCCGGCCCTCGGCAGTCGAGAAGAGAATGGTGTCGCCCTCCCTCCCCACCCAAATCACGGATACCTGGGGTGAACCATCGGCGTTGATTGTCGCCAGATGCACGAACACCTTTTCGTCGATGGCCGCCTTGAGCTCGTCTGGTAGCTGCATGATGCCTCCGTACCTGCTGCGCGATTGCCAGCACGGTAGCCCGCGGTCAGAGCGAGCATGCCTAGCCTCATCGCATGCAAACAGGACTTCAAAACTCAGCCGTGCTCGTCACGGGAGGAGCCGGCGGAATCGGCGAAGCGATCTGTCTGGCGTTCGCTTCGGAGGGTGCACGGGTAGGTGTCCACTACCACTCGAGCCGCGAGGCCGCGGAGGCACTTGCGACGAAGGTTGGCGGCATCGCCGTGGGCGGCGATCTGACCAAACCCGACGAGGTCGAAGCGGTGTTTGCCGCTGCAATCGACAAGCTCGGTGGCCTTGACGTATGCGTGGCCAATGCAGGGTGGTATCCCGCGGATGACAAGCCCATCTGGGATGTGACGATCGAGCGGTGGCGGGCTTCCATTGACCGCAACCTCACCGCTGCCTTCCTCACTGCACGCAGCTTCCTGCGCCACGCAGCCACGACAAGGAAGGGATCCCTGGTGTTCACCGGATCCACGGCAGGGATATTCGGCGAGGCAGGCAGCGCCGACTACGCAGCCGCAAAGGCGGCGCTGTCAAGTGGGTTCATGTTGTCGTTGAAGAACGAGGCCGCCCGAATCGGCGATGGGGTGCGCGTCAACACGGTGGCGCCTGGTTGGACCGTTACGCCCAAGCGGGCGGCGGCCGGTGTCGATCCCGCACACGTTGAGCGCGCGACCGCCACCATGGCGAGGAAGCAGCTCGCGACTCCGGATGACGTTGCGAAACAGGTCGTCATCATGGCCTCGGACCGACTCAGTGGACACCAGACCGGCCAGGTCGTGGTCGTGGCCGGTGGGATGGAAGGTCGAGTCATACCGTGATCGATGTCGCCGCGCTCAGGGCAGACACCCCAGGCGTGGAAGAAGTGATCCACTTCAACAATGCCGGATCAGCGCTCATGCCTCTTCCCGTGGTCGACACCATCCTGGGGTACCTCGAGATCGAGGTTCGCAGGGGTGGCTACGAGACACGAGAAGCATTCGCCACCGAGATCGACGAGGTGTACCGATCCATCGGAACGCTCATCAACGCCCGGCCCGATGAGATTGCGTTGGCTGACAACGCCACACGGGCCTGGGACATGGCGTTCTACGGGCTCGGTCTCGGGCCAGGTGACCGCATCCTCACCACCTCAACGGAGTATGTCTCCAACTGGGCGGCATACCTCCACATGCGGGAAAGCAGGGGAGTGGCGGTTGAGGTGGTGCCGGACACGCCGGCTGGCGAGATCGACGTTGACGCTATCGAGCAACGCATCAACGATTCGGTGAAGCTCGTCACCCTCAATCATGTCCCGACGAATTCTGGACTCGTCAACCCAGCTGCGGACGTCGGCGTAGTTGCCCGTCGCCATGACATCCCCTTCCTCCTCGATGCATGCCAATCCATCGGGCAGCTCCCCCTTGATGTGGATGTGATCGGCTGCGACATGCTCGCTGCGACGTCCCGCAAGTTCCTCCGCGGTCCTCGTGGGCAGGGATTCCTCTATGTCAGGGATACGATGCTCGACCGACTTTCCCCGCCATTTGTGGAAACCGAGAGTGCCTCGATGGTGAGTCCCGATGGCTATGTGCTCCACGACAGCGCTCGACGGTTTGAGACGTGGGAGAAGAACTATGCCAACGTGCTCGGCCTCGGCGCAGCAGTGGCATATGCCGACGAGATCGGTGTCGAAGCAATCTGGGAGCGGATCCAGAAGCTGGCATCCACCATGCGCGAAGGGCTCGGGTCAATCGACGGTGTCGCGGTGCGAGACCTCGGCACCGTGCGTTGTGGGATCGTCACCTTCGATGTAGAGGGACGGACAGTGGCTGAAGTCAAGGAAGGCTTGCATGAGGCCACGATCAACGTGTCGACGTCGACGGCGACATCGTCCCCCGTGGACATGCATCGCCGGGGCCTCGAAGGTGTCGTTCGAGCATCCGTACATGCGTACAACTCGGAAGACGAGGTGGAGACGTTCCTGAGGGCGATCAGTGCCCTGGCGAAGCCATGAGAGTGCTGAGGACGGCGAGCGTACGCTCGCCAGAACCTAGGAGCTGGTCGGGAACGGATCCCCGTTGATGAAGGCGTCGATCACGGCTTGGGTCGTGTCGATCGGCACGACGTAGGCCCTGCCGTCGGATCCGGAGAAGTTCTTCACCGGGAGCGTGATGGCGTCAACGCCTGTCGACCGCAAGCCGAGTGCGTTCCTACCGAGATCGGCCATGAGGCCAAGGGTGAGCCCCTCGTCTGCCGTGATCTGGTCAGCAAACGTTGGCAGGAACGAGGTCAGGTTGAAGGCGCTTGACGGACTCGTGACCTGATCGAAGAGGGCGAGCAGGATCTGCTGTTGGCGACCCGTGCGTGAGATGTCCCCACCCCCCGTGCCCGTCCATTCGCCGTTCCTGAGCTCCTGGTAGTGACGGGACCGTGCGTACGCCACCGCCTCCTCACCATTGAGGGTCTGTGTGCCGGCGTCGGTTGAGAATCCGGACTTGGAGTCCCGTCCGGCATAGTCGAAGTTGATCGTGACGCCGCCGAGCGAGTCGACAACGGCCCCAACACCAGCGAAGTCGATTTCGACGTAGTGATTGATCGGAATGCCTGTTTCGGCCTGGACCGTCTGCACGAGGAGATCAGGTCCGCCGAGAACGTATGAGGCGTTGACGCGGTTGGTGCCGTGCCCCGGGATGTCTGCCCTCAGATCGCGGGGGATGCTCAGCATCTGGATGCCCTCGCCGGGAACCAGGTGCGCAACCATGATGACGTCTGTCCGTCGACCTGCGAAGTCGCCGAAGGTGTCGTCCCAGTCATCGGGCAGGGTGGATCGGTCGTCGACGCCGACGAACAGGAAGTTGACGGGAGCTCCGGGGGCTGCGGCCACGGTTTCGAGCGAGGTCAGCTCACTGGCTTCGATCCGATCGATCTTTCCCTCGGTGTAGCGCAGGAAGCCATACGAGGCGAACACGCCAACAACCATGAGGGCGAGGAGAAAGAGGAGAAACTTCTTCCCCGCGCCCCACCGCTTCTTCGCTGGAGGTTCCGAAGGTGTGTCGATGCGGGGGATCTCCGGAAAGGTCTCGGTGATCTGGGACATCGTGACAAGAGCTTACGTGGCGAACTCCGATAGCGGTCGGCATCTGACTGCCATGACGGTGCGATTGGGTACGCTGGAAGGATGTCGAAGAAGATTCACTCCCAGGACGTAACGATCGGGCCGGCACGAGCAGGAGCACGGGCGATGCTTCGTGCCGTCGGCCTCGGCGAATCGGACTTCGCCAAGTCCCAGATCGGGGTTGTCTCGGCTGGCAACGAGGTGACACCGTGCAACATCACGGGACCCAAGCTTGCTGGTTTTGCAAAGATTGGTGTCACCCAATCGGGGGCAGTCGGACTCGAGTTTGCAACCATCGCCGTGTCCGATGGCATTTCCATGGGGCATGAGGGCATGCGTGCCTCCCTGGTCTCGCGAGAGACCATTGCCGACTCTGTTGAGTTGGTTATGCACGCCGAACGGTTCGACGGCATGGTGTCTATCGCCGGATGTGACAAGTCCCTGCCGGGGATGCTCATGGCCGCTGCGCGTCACAATCTGCCGTCGGTGTTCCTCTATGGCGGGTCGAGCTTGCCCGGCACCCTCGACGGCAAGGACATCTCCATTGTTGATGTGTTCGAGGGCATCGGCGCTCATTCCGACGGTCTCATCAGCGACGAGCGACTTGCAGAGATCGAGAAGAACGCGTGCCCGGGCGCAGGCTCGTGCGCAGGCATGTTCACGGCAAACACCATGGCGTCGGTTGGCGAGGCAATCGGCATGTCGCTCCCCGGTTCAGCCTCCGTGCCTGCAGTCGATGCACGACTCGACGACTTCGCTCGACGTTCCGGCGAGGCGGCTGTAGCGCTCCTCGAGGCCGACATCAGGCCCAGGGACATCATGACCCGCAAGGCGTTCGAGAATGCCATCACCACTGTCATGGCTCTGGGTGGCTCGACCAACTCTGTGTTGCACCTCATGGCCATCGCACACGAGGCCGGTGTCGACCTCACGCTTGAGGACTTCGACGAGATCTCGAAGCGAACACCTCAGATCGGAGACATGAAGCCGTTCGGGAAGTACCACATGGTGGACCTCGATCGAATTGGCGGCGTGCCGGTCGTCCTGAGAGCTTTGATCGACGCCGGACTCATCCATGGCGATGTGATGACCGTGACAGGCAAGACGATGGAAGAGAATCTTGCAGGTGTTGTCGTTCCCACCGACCAGGATGTGTTGCTTCCCGTGGACGAACCGCTGGCTCCCCAGGGCGGCATTGCGATCCTTCGAGGCTCGCTCGCTCCTGAGGGTGCTGTGGTCAAGATCGCAGGGATTGACCTTGATGTGTTCGAGGGCAACGCACGGGTATTCGACGATGAACAGCACGCGCTCGAGGCCTTGTGGGATCACAAGATCAAGCACGGTGACATCGTCATCATCCGATACGAGGGGCCCAAGGGTGGACCCGGTATGCGCGAGATGTTGGCGATCACCGCAGCGATCAAGGGTGCGGGACTCGGCAAGGATGTGCTGCTGATCACCGATGGCCGGTTCTCCGGCGGAACCACAGGTCTGTGTATCGGGCACGTGGCGCCCGAGGCCGCCAGGGGAGGTCCGATCGGCCTCCTCGAAGAGGGCGATGCACTGCGCATCGACATCCCGAACCGCACGATGGACGTCATGGTGGATGCGTCGGTGATGGATCAACGCCGCGCCTCCTTCGAGCCGATCGCGCCCCGCTACACCAGC
>CAJQOW010000064.1 GCA_905480055.1 uncultured Acidimicrobiia bacterium | reverse complement strand
ATGCCCTCCAGTCGCAGTCGCGGACTGCCGCGGCTCAGGCAGCCGGACTTCTCGATGCCGAACTCGTTCCTGTCTCCGCCACCAAGTTGGGGATGAACCGCGAGACCGGCGAGACGTTCACCGACGACGTCACGCTCGAGTCGGATGAGGGCAACCGCCCCACGACGACCCTCGAAGGCCTCGCCTCGCTCCAGCCCGTCACCCCTGGCGGCTCGATCACCGCTGGCAACGCAAGCCAACTCTCTGATGGTGCAGCGGCAACCGTGGTGATGTCCGACGCTGAGGCCAGAGCCAGGGAGCTCGAGCCACTCGGGTACTACCGCGGGATTGCGGTGGCAGGCGTCGATCCGGACATCATGGGCATCGGCCCGGTGGTCGCCGTGCCGAAACTGCTTGCAAGCGCAGGTTTGACGATGGACGACATCGACCTGTGGGAGCTCAATGAGGCGTTCGCCGTGCAAGTGATCTACTGCAGGGACGAGCTGGGAATACCCAACGACAAGCTCAACGTCAACGGCGGGTCGATCTCCATCGGCCACCCCTACGGAATGACCGGGGCGCGGATGGTGATGCACGCCTTGATCGAGGGCCGCAGGCGCGGTGCCCGCTACGTTGTCTCGACGATGTGCGTCGGAGGCGGAATGGGAGCAGCTGGATTGTTCGAGGTGGCATGATGCGAGCCCTCGTCTGCTCCGAGATCGGTTCGTTCGACAGCATCATGCCCGGCGAACTGCCAGAGCCCATTGCAGGGCCCGGGCAGATGGTCATCGATGTTGCGTACTCGGCCCTGAATTTCGCGGATCTCCTCGTGGTTCAGGATTTGTACCAGTTCCGCTCCGAGCCACCGTTTGCGCCGGGTCTCGAGGGCGTGGGCACGGTGGTGTCGGTTGGGCCCGGTGTCAAGGGATTCTCTGTTGGCGACCGTGTCGCCTCCGTTGGATACTCCGGTGCGTTGGCTGAGCGCTGGTGTGTGGAGGCAACCAACACGATCGAGGTGCCAGATGACATGGCGTGGGACATCGCTGCGGCAATGACCATTGCCTACGGCACGTCGTATCACGCGCTCAAGCAGCGTGCCTCGCTGGCCGAGGGCGAGACGCTTCTCGTTCTCGGTGGTGCCGGTGGAGTGGGATCGGCGGCCATCGACATCGGGTCTGCGATGGGTGCGACCGTCATTGCCGCCGTTTCGTCAGACGAGAAGGCTGCGTTCTGTGCTGAACTCGGAGCCGACCACACCATCAACTATGCGACCGATGACCTGCGCTTGGCGATCAAGTCTGTCGCCCCCCGTGGTGTTGACGTGGTGTACGACCCCGTTGGAGGCGCGATGTCCGAGACGGCGTTCCGATCGCTTGCATGGGCCGGACGCCATCTCGTGGTCGGGTTTGCGGCGGGCGACATCCCGTCGCTTCCGATGAACCTGCCACTCCTCAAAGGAGCAAGCCTTGTGGGAGTGTTCTGGGGATCCTTCACCGCCCACGAACCCGATGTGAACCGCCGGAACGCCGAGGAGATGTTCGCCATGGTGCGATCGGGTGCGATCGCCCCCGTTGTTGCGGAGACGCTTGGTCTTGAGGATGCACGGCGTGGCCTCGACATGATCGCCAGCCGCAAGGTGATGGGCAGGGTGCTGGTCGGCGTTGCTGACGGTGCGATCTAGCCCTCGGGCCAGGCCTCTGTTTGGCCACGGTCGATCATGTCGGTGTGAAGTCGCTGCATACCTGCGATCCAGCGGTCGTAGTCGTTTGCCTTCGCCTGGAAGTAGTCCCGGACCTCGGGGTGGGGGAGTATGAGAAAGGTCTCGTCGTGGATCGCCTCAACGACTGCATCCGCGACTGTGTCCGGATCGATCGCGATACCCGAGACCCAAGCATGCATGTCGCCTGAAGCCCCGGTCATGGACGTGAAGGCATCGATCATCGGGGTGCGCACGAACTGAGGGCAGAGGCATGAGACGCGGATGCCCCGCGATCCGTAGGTGACGGCGAGCCACTCGGCGAGAGCGACGGCTGCGTGTTTGGTCACCGAATACGGCGCAGCTCCGATCGTTGTCAACAGACCTGCTGCCGAGGCAGTCGAAACGATGTATCCCTCACCGCGATCCAGCATCCGAGGAAGGGCGTGACGGGTCGCGTAGACGTGCGCCATGACGTTGACATCCCATGTGTTCTGCCATGCCTCGTCCGGGGTATCGACTGAACCTCCCGTTGCGATTCCAGCGTTCAAACACAGGATGTCAATCCTGCCGAACGCCTCCTCGACCTGCTCAATGGCCTGTTGCGTCGCTGACTCGTCGGCGACATCGAGTGCGATGGCAAGCCCACCGATGCGCTCGGCAACTGCAGCAGCTGCTTCACCATCGATATCGGTGACGACCACCTGTGTGTCGTCCTCGGCAGCAAAACGCGTTGCCATGGCGGCTCCGATGCCCCCTCCACCGCCGGTGATCACAACTACCCGTCCCTCGGTTCTCATTGTTTGTCGACCCTCCTGTTCATCTGCTGCATTGTGACAGGTGGGCGCCATCGTCGAGCGGGTGCGTGCAGGTTCTAGAATCGCCAGTGCACCAACGGACGAGGAGCAACTGTGCAATTTGTGCCCGCTGCCGAGCTTGCTGACCACATCGGCAAGGAAACGGGAAGATCTGATTGGTTTGAGATCGATCAGGATCGGATTTCCCAGTTCGCTGAGGTGACCGAGGACCGCCAGTGGATCCATATCGACCCCGATGCCGCGGCACAGGGTCCGTTCGGAGCGACGATCGCTCACGGGTTCCTGACGCTGTCGCTGCTCAGCTACATGACAACCTTCACGTCGGTGATGCCCGAGGGTGCCGCGATGTACATCAACTACGGCTCAGGCAAGGTTCGTTTCCTCAACCCGGTGCGTGTCGGGTCGCGGATCAGGGCCATTGGTACGCTCAAGGATGTGGCAGAGAAATCTCCGGGACAGATCCTGATCACGTCGG
>CAJQOW010000063.1 GCA_905480055.1 uncultured Acidimicrobiia bacterium | reverse complement strand
CGACACCCTCGGCGGACATCAGCTCCCCCGCCTCGGTTGCCTCGGTGAGACCCTTCTCGGACAGCGGGACATCCGTCCAACCCGTGAAGATGTTCTCGAGATTCCAAACGCTCTGACCATGCCGCAACAGCACGAGTGTGTATTTCGCATCCATGGGTGTGAGGCTACCCCATCAGTCCGATCTGGGAATCTCGTTCAGAGTGACCTGGCGCACGTTCCAGGTCGGTGTGCGCAGACCTGACCACTGGCCGCGTTCTGGCTTCATCGAGGCCTCTTCAGACAAAGGGAGGAGCCCGTTGTGGTTTCCGCCGCTGGCCCGCACCGCCACACCGAGCGTCGTCCGTCCGATCCGCTCCGGGTTGTCACCGCGTTCGGCCGAGTAGCGGAGGGCGATGGCGGAACGACCCGTGTCGAGATTCGACGTTGCATCCAGTCCTACAACGTCGGAAGCCTGGTGCAACCGCTCGAAGACAGCGTCGATGTGATTGCCGAGATCGTCGTCGGTCCATCCGATGCGTCGCACGATGTCGAACTCGCAGGCGAGCTCATACTCGGGCATGGGTTGCCTCCGTTACATCCAGTAGCGGATCACCGATGCGAACTGGTCGGGATCGAGCGACGCTCCCCCGACGAGACCCCCGTCGATGTCGCGCTTGGCCATGAGACCGGCGATGTTGCCAGGATTCGCTGAGCCCCCATAGAGCACCCGAATCGATTCCGCGGCATCACCCGCAACCTCGCGAACCTGGTCACGCACGAATCCGCACATCTCGCCAGCATCATCTGCGCTCGCCGTGCGCCCCGTACCGATCGCCCAGATGGGTTCATAGGCGATCACCATGCCGGCGATCTCCTCGGGCGACAGGCCCACGAGACCAGCCCGAACCTGCACCTCGACCTTGGATTTGGCGTGTCCGGCCTCGCGCTCATCCTCGGTCTCCCCAACGCACAGAATCGGTGTCATGCCGGCGTCGAGTACGGCGCGAACCTTCTGGTTGATGACTTCATCCGTCTCGCCGAAGATCTGACGTCGCTCAGAATGGCCGACGATCACGTACGAGACCGAGAGCTTCTCGAGCATCCCCGGAGCGATCTCGCCTGTGAAAGCGCCCTTCTCGTGCTGGCTGACATTCTGGGCACCGAGACCGATCTTGAGGTGATCAGCTTCGATCACGGTTTGGACTGATCGAAGATCGGTGAAGGGCGGGCACACCACCACATCGACTCGCTCGTAGTCGCTGGGATCAAGTCGATAACTCAGCTTCTGCACCATCTGGATCGCCTCCAGGTGATTGGCGTGCATCTTCCAGTTTCCGGCGATGAGATCTTTACGCATCCGGTCTTCCTTCCATCAGAACAGCTATGCCTGGCAATGTCGCACCTTCGAGCGTTTCGAGTCCCGCTCCCCCGCCACTCGAAACATGGGAGACGTCATTCTCGCGCCCGAGCAGCCTGATCGCTGCCACGCTGTCGCCTCCACCAACCACCGTGTAGCCATCGGACGACGAGACCGCATCGGCGACGCCCTCCGTTCCAGCTCTGAATGCTTCCCACTCGAACACACCCATGGGACCGTTCCAGAACACGGATTCCGCTTCGCTGGCCGCGCCCGCAAACCTCTTCACAGTATCAGGGCCGATATCGAGCCCCATCATGCCCGAAGCGATGCGGTTCGCAGGGACGACACTGGCGGGTGCGTCCTCCTTGAACGCCGGCGCAACGACGACGTCGGTAGGTAGGACGATCTTGTCTCCGTCTGCCGATGCCAGGAGCTCGCTCACTTCTCCAAGCATCGAGTCTTCCACGAGTGAGTCGCCAATCGAGTACCCAGCGGCCTTGAGGAGTGTGAAACACATTCCTCCTCCGATGAGCATCAGGTCGACCGACGGCAGAAGGTTCTTGATGACGCCGAGCTTGTCTGAGATCTTGGCGCCGCCCATGATGACGACATAGGGCCGCTCGGGCTCACCGAGCAAACGATCGAACGCTTCGATCTCCGCCTGGAGCAGCCGACCGGCAACCGATGGCAACCGCTCCGCAACTCCCACATTGCTCGCATGGGCTCGGTGAGCGGTTCCGAACGCATCGTTCACGAACACGTCCGCGAGCCCGGCCAGCCCATCGGCGAGTTCCGCGCCGTTCTTCGACTCCCCAGGCTCGAACCGGGTGTTCTCGAGCACGACAACAGCATCCTTGGGCGCGGCAGCGATCGCAGCCTCGACTTCGGGGCCGACGACGCCTGGGGCAAGGACGGTAGGGAAGCCTCCGAGTTCGGATAGCTTCTCGGCAACCGGTTTCATCGAGTAGTTCGGATCGACGCCTTTTGGCCTTCCGAGGTGGCTCGCCACAATCACGCGATCCGCCTGCCCGCGAACCTCGCTGATCGTGGGAAGGCTCGATGCGATTCGGAAGGTGTCACCAACCTCCCCGTCCTCGAGCGGAACGTTCAGATCCGCTCTAATGAGGACGGTTCGGCCAGTGAGATCAACCGAGTCGAGTATCGGGAGCGTTGACTCAGGCAAGAGCCTTGACAAGGTCCACGAGGCGGCTCGAGTACCCCCACTCGTTGTCGTACCAGCCGAACACCTTGACCAACGAGCCCTCGACCATCGTTGAAGCACCATCGACGATGCACGAGTGTGGGTCGCCGACGATGTCCGTGGAAACGATCGTGTCCTCGGTGTACTTCAGGATGCCCTTCAGGGGTCCATCTGCAGCGGCCTTGAGTGCAGCGTTTACCTCTTCGACGGAGGTTTCGCGACCCACGTTGACCACGAAGTCCGTGATCGAGCCGTCGACAACAGGAACACGCAGCGCGGTGCCGAGCAGCTTGCCGTCGAGGTCGGGAAGGACCTTTCCAACTGCTGAAGCAGCACCGGTCGATGCCGGGATGATGTTCTGTGCGGCAGCACGGCCACGTCTCGGATCCTTGTGAAGAACGTCAGAGACGGTCTGGTCGTTCGTGTATGCGTGCACCGTGGTGAACGCACCGTTGACGATCGAGAACGAGTCGTCGAGCACCTTTGCCATTGGGGCGAGACAGTTCGTTGTGCACGAAGCGTTCGAAATGATCTTGTGCTTCTCGGGATCGAGCTGGTCGTCGTTCACGCCGAGCACGACCGAGATGTCCGGGTCGGGTGACGGAGCTGAGATGATCACATACTTCGCTCCGGCCTCGAGGTGCTTGGAGGCAGCCTCGTGTGAGCGGAACACGCCGGTCGACTCGATCACGACGTCGACGCCGAGTTCGCCCCACGGCAGGTTGGCTGGGTCGCGCTCTGCGAAGACCTTGAATGTGTCGCCGTCGGCGACGATGTCACCGTCGACGACTTCGACCGTGCCTGGGAAACGGCCGTGGACCGAGTCGTACTTGAGTAGGTATGCGTTTGCGTTCACATCACCGAGATCGTTGAT
>CAJQOW010000062.1 GCA_905480055.1 uncultured Acidimicrobiia bacterium | reverse complement strand
CGAGCACTTCTCGCGCCGTATCTCAGCACACTATGACTGAGACTCGGGATGCGAGGCCCACGGTCATCTTCGACCTCGATGGCGTGCTCTACCTCGACTCTGAAGGCATCCCTGGTGCGGGCGAGGCCCTCGAGGCCATCGCAACCATGGGTTGGCGCCTGCTCTTTGCGACCAACAACTCCACCAAGACTCCTGCTCTCGTTGCGGAACACATCCGCGCGAGAACCGGCTTTGCGGCATCTGGTGCTGATGCGGTCACGTCCGCCGGCTCTGCCGCCAGATACGTGGCCGAACACCACACCACGGCTCATGTCATGGGCCCGTCAGCGATCGCCACAATGCTGCACGCTGCTGGCGTGGCCACCACGGACAGCGACCAACCCGGTGCGGTTGTGGTCGGACTCGATCGGGGCCTCAGCTATGCGTCGATCGACACGGCCGCCAGATTGATCAGGAACGGTGCAGAGTTCGTCGCAACCAACATCGACAGCACCTATCCCACGCCTACCGGCTTATCACCGGGCGCAGGCACGATCGTGGCTGCAATCCGTGAGGCTTCGGGCGTCGAGCCTGTCAATTGCGGTAAACCAACAACCGTGTTCATGGACCTCGTTCAAGAGAAGCTGACCGCTGACGGTCACGCTCACGATCCTCAAGAGACTCCCGATCCAGATGTGTGGATGGTTGGCGACCGTCCGGAAACCGACATTGCAATGGGCAAGATCGGAGGCTGGACATCGGTGCTCACCCTGAGCGGCGTCACTGCCTCGGCAGAATCGGTACGGGCGCAATACCGACCCGATCACGTCATATCAACAGTCGCCGACCTCCCCGAGCTGCTCCGACAATCCGCAGGTGGGGTGCGCCGTGGGGGATAATGCAGCAATGCAGAATGAACCATCAACGCCGGATCAGTCCCCGAACATCGCGGAGGACCTCACCGTCGCCGAACTACAGACGATGCTTGCCGAAGCGGACGCCGCAGATGCCCCGGCGCTCGCCGAACGTATCGCTGCCTTGCTCGGGGAGTCGCTGGATGGGAACGCCGGCACTGACCCTGGGGCGTCACCCTGACTCGCAGGCGGCTCGACACGGAGCTCGTGCGACGCAAACTGGTCGAATCGAGAGCTGAGGCACAGCGAGCCATCGAGGCCGGTCTCGTGCGAGTCGGCGCCAACCCGCAACCCAAGGCGTCAACACTCGTTGCTCCGTCGGATCCTGTCCACCTCACCGGCTCGCCGGAACCGTTCGTGAGCAGGGCAGGGCGCAAGCTCGCAGGAGCACTGGACACATTCGATATCGACGTCGAAGGCGTGCGTGCGATCGACCTCGGAGCCTCCACAGGGGGGTTCACGGACTGCCTCCTCCAACGTGGCGCACGTGAGGTCGTGGCTGTCGACGTTGGGTACGGACAGATGCATTGGCGCATACGGACGGATGAGCGTGTCGACGTGATCGAACGGACCAACATACGCACCGCTGATCCTGACTCCTTCGGCGCCCCCTTCGATGTGGTCGTCGGGGATCTCTCCTTCATCTCGCTCGCCAGCCTCGCCGTGCAGATCGGCCGACTCGGGTCGGACTCGGCCCAGTGGCTCCTGCTGATCAAACCGCAGTTCGAGGCTGGCAGGGAGGGCGTTGGGAAGGGAGGGATCGTCAGGGACACCTCGGTTCGTGAATCCGCGATCTCCAATGTGGTCAGCGCATTCGAGTCGGTTGGTATCGGATGTCAGGGGCTCGTTGTATCGTCGGTGACGGGATCGACAGGCAACGTTGAATTTGTGGCCCTGTTCTCCAGGGACGCACCACGCGTCGACGCGGCAACGATCTCACGAGTCAGTGAGGAGCACCCATGACGACAGCGATTCGCTCGGTGAGCCTCCTGACGCGTCCTGACAAACCAGAAGCATCCGCCATAGAAGGTCGCCTCCGTTCTGCGCTCGAATCTGCAGGCATCGGAGTTGCCGTGGGAAGCGAGAACGCCGATCTCGTCATCGCCATCGGGGGCGACGGAACCGTCTTGTCCGCTGCGGCAGATGCGCTGGCATTCGATATCCCCGTGTGCGGGATCAACGTCGGCAAGGTCGGCTATCTCGCTGAGTTCAAGGAAACGGAGATCGATGAACTCGTCGCCGCGCTTGGCAGTGGTAGCTACACCATCGCAGAACACTCAGTCGTTCAGGTCACGTCGGGGAATCACGCTGCGCTTGCCGTCAACGACGTTGTGGTCGAGAAGGTGGTCAGCCAACGCATCATTGAAGTCGCTGTGTCGGTGAACGGTCGTGCTCTGGCGACGTATCGACTGGACGGCATGATCGTCTCCTCGCCGCTGGGCTCGACGGCCTACTCTCTATCGGCCGGGGGACCGGTTGTGGACCCCTCGCTCGATGCCCTCATTCTCACTCCCATTGCACCTCACAGCCTGCTGACCCGACCGGTTGTGCTCGCTCCGGACGCCACGGTGACGATCGCGATCAACGTTGATCGCCCTGCCCGCATCAACGTGGATGGACGGGAGCTGTGCCTCGTCGAGCCAGGAGGAGTCGTTACGGTGGAGCGAGGGGAGCCGCAGGTGAAGTTCGTCAGCCTTGGGCGTCACCCCTTCCCGAAGGCCGTGCGGGACCAGTTCGGTCTCGACCATGCGTGATCATGTCCATGCTTGACGAAGTCACGGCCACCAATCTCGGGTTGATCGAACGAGCTCACATCCGCCTTGGGTCGGGCCTCACCGTTATCACGGGTGAGACAGGAACGGGAAAGACGTTGATGCTCGGTGCGTTGCGCCTCGTGCGCGGCGACAAGGCAGGCAAGGGCTACGTCGGTCCTGCGGGGGACGCATGCGAGGTTGCTGCGCGGTTCACCGACGGTGACGACGAAACGGTCGTGAGGCGCACGATCGACGGCAGCCGCTCCCGAGCCTACGTCAACGACTCTGCCACATCCGTGGCCGGCCTCGTCGAGTCCATCTCGGGAGATATCGCCATCGTCGGCCAGCATGACCAGCTCACCATCACCTCGACACGAGGAGTTCGCGCGCTGCTGGACCGCAGCTTGAGCCGTGGCGGTGAGAAGGCGCACAAGGCCTACCGCGTGGCCTGGGAGGCCTACCAGGACGTCATGGCCGAGCTCGAAGCCATTGGATCGGACATCCGTGGCCTTGAACGAGACCGAGACATGCTTCGGTTCCAGATCGAGGAAATCGATTCTGCCGAAATCGCATCCGGAGAGGACGCCGATATCCGAGTATCGCTTGCGAGGCTTCGGAACGCTGAAGCGCTCGGCGAAGATGTTGACGCGGCCCTCACCGCCATGAGCGACGAAGGCCTCGAGCGGCGATTCCAAACTGCGCTCTCCGCTGTGAGATCGGCAGCGGCACTCGACGATTCCCTGGAACCCCTCGAGGCGAAGCTCGAATCGCTCGTCAACCTGTCGAACGACATAGCGGGGGAGCTTGCGATCTATGCGACAAGCACCGAGGCTGATCCACACACCCTCGACCAGTTGGAGTCGCGCCTCGCTCTTGTCAACAGCATCAAGCGCAAGTATGGGGACACGATCGACGACGTCGTCACCTTCCGCAAGGATGCCGGTGCCCAGGAGGCGCGCCTCACGCAGCTTCTGGAGGCGGCAAGCGACATCGACGATCGGCGAGCCGCTGCCCTGACAAACCTCGAGGACGCCGGTGCACATCTGAGGGCTGCTCGGCAGGAAGCCGGGGACGCGATCGCCGGAACCGCGGTGCGGCACCTGACCGATCTCGGCTTCGAGGAACCCGTGGTGCGCATCGAGATCACAGAAGCTGAGCCCGGTGCCAATGGGGCCGACCGCTCGACCGTTCTCTTTGCGTCCGATGCGGCGCTCACACCAGGACCGGTGTCTGCGATCGCCTCCGGTGGTGAGCTCAGCAGGCTGGTGTTGGCCCTCACCCTTGCTGCCGGTACAGCGGATGCCTCAGTCGTCGCTTTCGACGAGATTGACGCGGGTGTCGGAGGTACAACGGCATTGGCTATGGGCGAGAAGCTGGCGCGCCTCGCAGTCGATCGCCAGGTCATCTGCGTAACGCATCTTCCGCAGGTTGCTGCGTTTGCCGACGCCCACTTCGCTGTACAACGATCGGGCCAGTCTGCCGATATCGAACATCTCGATCACGAGGCCAGGCTGACCGAACTCACCCGGATGCTCGCTGGTCTGTCAGCATCCGAACGGGGGAGAGAGCACGCCGAGGAACTTCTCTCCCTCGCAACCGACCGCCGAGACTGAAGCCACAACGCACGAGATTTCTACACTTCACTCAATGGCCGACATCGATACTCCAGACCCACAGTCCACGACCGACAGCACCCAACCGCATCCGCCGGACGCTCGAGGGCAGGGGAGCGGCACGCACGGATCGCCGGCTACCGGGTACCGCGATCCCATAACTGCCTGGTTGCTCCTCGTTGGCGCACTTGTGATCATCATGATCCTCGTTGGTGGGTTCGTCAGGCTGTCGCGTGCCGGTCTCTCAATCGTGGAATGGGACGTCGTCACTGGCGTTGTCCCTCCCATCGGAGCTGACGCCTGGGCAGAGTCGTTCGCCCTTTACCAGCAAACGCCGGAGTACCAGCTGGTGAACGAAGGCATGACGCTGAGCGAATACCAGTGGATCTTCTACCTGGAGTGGGCACACAGGCTGCTGGGTCGGATTGCGGGCATGGTCGTGGTACTTCCGTTGATCTGGTTCATGATTCGAGGCCGACTCGGGTTGCGGGAATCCCTGCGGTACTGGGGCATCGCTGCTCTCTTTGGTCTTCAGGGGGCCATCGGTTGGATCATGGTGTCGAGTGGGCTCGAGGACACGCCAGCCGTCAGTGACGTACGACTGACAATCCACCTACTCACTGCCCTCCTGCTGCTGGGCATCGTGCAGTGGCTC
>CAJQOW010000061.1 GCA_905480055.1 uncultured Acidimicrobiia bacterium | reverse complement strand
CGTCGACGCAACAGAATGAACGAGACCGAACTAGATAAACAGGACATTCTTTGCCGCCTGGGCCCGGTCGACGGCAACGTATGTCCGGATGTTCTGGAGGTAACTCTTCATGATCCCATAGGAGACCTCGACTGCATCCAGCCCACGGTCGGCCAGGACGCGAACCCGCTCCACACTCTCAGCGACCTCCAGGCCACCGGGAACGGAATCTCCGATCCCGATCCGAGCCGTGACTGGAAAGTCGTTCCCCACGGCACTCCGAACCGCGTCGTACACCGCCACGGTAAACCGACCGCGACGCTCGGCGTCGCCACCCCATTCATCCGTGCGTCGGTTAGTGATGGGCGAGGCGAACTCCGAGATCAGATAACCATTGCCACCATGGATGTGAACTCCGTCGAATCCGGCGTCCTTCGCACGCCGCGCCGCGAGCCCGAAGGCGGTGATCACAGCCTCGATGTCGTCTGGCCCTGCCTCGCGAGGCTGCAGTCCATACATCTCATTGGCGGTTGGGGATGGAGCGATCGGCCCCACCTCAGGCATCATCGTCTGGCTTCCGGCATGGCCGATCTCCGCGAAGATCCGACCACCGTTGGCGTGAACGGCATCGGTCACCTGGCGCATCGGCTCGACGAACCGGTCGTGCTGCAGACCCGGCTGGTAGGCACTCGCCTGGCCTCGCGCCTCGACGTAGATATGTCCGGTGAGCAGCAACCCCGCTCCCCCAACAGCCAGCGTGCCATACAGGTCCGCCAGTTCTGGCGTAGCGGCGCCTTCGGCCGTGGCCATAGTCTCCGATGTCGACGCCCGAACCAACCGGTTCCGCAGCGTCACCGAACCTATGTGGCCGGGTTCGAGATATGGAGCGGTGGTAGTCATCTCGCGGCGAGTACTTCGACTGCGGTGCTTCCATCGACAACCCATCCGAACGAAGCTCCGATGACCGCCAGCGCCGCGTCATGCAAATCGTCCCCCATCATGGTGTCGACCGCTTCGCGTATGACAAACACGGCGTAGTCGCGAACGGATGCTGAAATGGCAGTGGCGATCACGCAGGAGTTGGTGTTGACACCCATGAGAAGCAGAGAATCGTGTCCGCCGGCCTCGAGCACCATTTGCAGGTCGGTTCCGACAAAGCAGTCGTAACGCTTCTTCGTCGCGACGATCACATCACCTGGACCGGCGACGCCCGGCATCAACTCGAGCCCTGGCATACCTTCAAGATTGTGGGCGGCGATGTTGCCACGAGAACCATCACCCAGCTTGGCCTGACGGCTCCAGTACCGGTTGCTCAGGATTTCACCCGTGTTCCGGTACGACGTAACCACATGGACGATAGGCACCTGCATCCTTCGAAACTCATTCAACAATGCAACGGAATGAGCAACGACGGCCCGCGCCTTGTCCTCAGGCAGCGCGAGAGTGGCGACCGCCGGATCGAGGTGACCGCGATGTAGATCGATAGTCACCACTGCCGGGCGCCGCGCTAAGGCTTCAAGGCTGGCGCGACTCTCTGATTCTGGATCGTTCAACATGGGCTCTGACTCTCCCGGTCAGCTCGATGCGGACTGATCGAAGTGCTTCGGTCCTTTCATGAAACGTGGAATCCACCAGCTGAAGAACACATACCGAAGTACATCCTCTTCGGTCGAACCGAACTCGCCAGTCGCCACGAGTTCGTCGAGCATCGCCTGATCTTCAGCACTCAAGGTCACGGGAATGTCGGTGATCGAAATCGGGTAGTTGACGAACATTGGGATGTAGGCGTCATCTTTGCGGAGCTCGCGATCTGCCTTGATCGGTTGCGAAGCCACGTCTGCGGTGGTGCGCTGCGTGACGAACTCATCGAGCTCCGGTCGCCCGTCGAACTGCGCGAGGTCTTCGGGCAGACCTTCGTAGACGGCAACACGCATTGGCTTGAGCTCGAAGTTGCTCGTTGCCATGATGTCCGCGCCACAGACGTTCGGTATCGCCAGGAGGTCGATGAGGGCGACGATCTCGACATAGTCGCCCCGGTTGGCCAGATTGTTGGCAATAAACGGGTGACCCTGGGAGTCGACACCGGTGTGCATGAAGAAGTTGAACGAGTCGTGAACGTCGTCACTCGTCAACCCGTACTCGCGCTGCGCTTCTGCCTGGATGTCGTGACAGTTCGTGTGCACCGCCATGCCGTACTGGTATTCGAACAACACACCGCTACATCGCGGATACAGCACATCGTTGGTTCCGACGGTGTCGGTAATGATCGCCGCTATCGGCCGGTCGCGCGGCGGCGCCGACCACAGGAAGTCGCCTGTGGTGGGGTGCATCCCATGCATGTGCCGGGTGCGGCCGGTGTGAAAGTGCTCCTTGTAATCATGGAGGTTGAAGCAGTTGAAATCTACGCACTGGCCGCCAGTACCCATCTGTTCGATTCGAAGAACCTGCCCTGCCAAGAGCTCGATCGCTCGACCCGTCGCTGGTTCCATCACATGTTCGAAAAGCAAGGTTCGTTCGGTTGAGTCTCCGATCATGACGAATGGTCCGCATGGAATTCCTGCAGGGCCAACCGGAACAACCGTTCCCTCGACTGAGTGCCCGCACCGCTTCGTTCGATTGTCCGGTCGACCAACTCAAGCTGTTGTTGGTTGAGCCGCATCACAATCTCCTTCTCTTCCGAATCTGCCATGCTCTTCCTCTCTCGAATGTCCTGTTTATCTAGCTCGGTCTCGTTCATTCTGTTGCGTCGACGACGGCGATGGCATCGATCTCGATGACCAGGTCTGGGTTGACCAGGCCGGTGATCTCGATTGTCGAACTTGCTGGCGGATCGTTCGCAAAGTAGCGCGCCCGGACCTCTTGCACGGCGGGGAGATGAGCCATATCGGTGAGGAACACGGTCAGCCGGACGACATCATCGAGCGTCGCGCCCCCCTCGCTCAGGACCGTCACCAGATTGTCGAGCGTCGCTTCGGTCTGAGCTGCAGGATCTCCGACGCCGATCACGTTGCCTTCAGGATCTAGTGCGACCTGCCCGGCCACGAACACCATGCGACCCGGGTCGCGAACGATTCCTTGTGAAAACGGTTGGGGATGCTCGAAACCCGCCCTAGATGGGTCCCAGACGCCCGCAGGGCGTAGCACACGTTTGACCCCCATTGAACACGATCCCCTCAGCCGTTGGCTTCGCACGTAGACGGTACACATCGCTGGCAGAGCAAATCCTAGTAGCAATCTCGCCCCACTTTCAATGAGGTTGAAAGTGCGGGATCAAGGATGATCACTGTCGAAGCTCGCGCATCGCAATGGCGTGCGGTTAGAGCTCTCGCAGGAGTTTCCGGTACGCGATCGATGCCGAGTCAGCCACTTTGAGGTGAAGCTCTTCGCGGGGGTCGAGCGGCAGCTCGGGCGGATCCTGGGTTTCGACGATCACGCGGTCCTGTTCCATGATTTCGTCGAATCCGCCGGCAAAGTCTTCGTCAGGCAGATTGAAGGAGTGGTTTCGAGACAGGAAG
>CAJQOW010000060.1 GCA_905480055.1 uncultured Acidimicrobiia bacterium | reverse complement strand
GTCATCGAGCACTCATGGGCTATTCCGTTCAGGAATGCGGTCGTGGCGTCCTCTGGCATCATGCTCGCACAGGACTTCCTCAGCCCAGACCTGCTGGTCGCCTACGGCCTGCTCGAGGGATGATGCCGACCGCCCAGGCGTGATCGGGCGGCCGGAGTGGACGAAGGTTCTCAGACGGTTCTCACGCGTCCTCGAACCGGTATTCCGGAGCAATCCATAGCCTCTTCAGGACACATCTGAAAGGTCAATCGTGAAACGTCTGATTCCGCTCCTCATCGCCCTTGGGCTGGTGCTCGCTGCTTGCGGCGGGTCGTCCTCTGAGGTTGCTGCAACCGTTGGCTCAACCGACATTGCTGTTGCAGACGTTGAAGCACTAACGGGACAGTCCGGTGAGGATCTGGATCCGTCCAGCGAGATGTTCAGTCAGGCCCTGACCACCCTGATCACCTGGTCGATCGCCGAACAGGCTGCAGCCGAGCAATTCGGGTTTACGCCGACAGAGGATGACATCCAGGAGCAAATCGAGATCATTCTCGGTAACGCTGGGTACTCGTCACTCGACGAGATGGCCGAGGCCGAAGGCGTAGGGGAGGCCACGCTTCGTCGCTACATCGTTCAGCTGATGGCTCAGGACGCCATCTACGCAGAGCTCGAAGCATCGGTTGAGGAGCCAACGGCCGAGGCGATCAGCAGCGAGATCGACGCAGCACCGCTGAATTGGACGGTGGTTTGTGCCTCACACATCCTGGTTGTCACCGAGGAGGAGGCGCTGGATGCCCTTGCCGACATCTCGGACGCAACCGACTTTGCCGCGGTGGCGACAGAGATCTCTACCGACACACAATCCGCAATCGACGGCGGCAGCCTCGGCTGTGCGGCGGCTGGAACCTTCGTCGAGCCCTTTGCTGTAGCCACTGCCGAGGCGCCGATCGGCGAAGTGATCGGTCCGGTGGAAACCGAGTTCGGATACCACCTGATCCTCGTTTCGGAACGCACGCTTGCCACTGACGAAGAGGTAGCGACTGCATTGACCCAGGCATCGCTCACCTCTGTTGCGGACGCGTGGTACATCGCGGCAACCGACGATGCTGTAGTGGTTGTGTCTGACGGCTTCGGAACGTGGGTAACTGATCCGACTCCCCAGATCGTCTTCACCGCTGAGGGCTGATCAGCTCCCATGGTCGACGCGGTTGTCCGGCACCCGTGGTGGAGATGATCGTTGAAGCACGCGTCGTACACTGCTCGTGGCCTTCAACACGGAGCTCGTGAGCGAACCACATGACAAAGCCCCTGCAACCGTTCACGCTCACGCCAGCTCTGGTTGATCGTCCATGGGGCGGCACCCGTCTTGCTGCGTACGGCAAGGACCTCGCCGATCTGGACCGGGTTGCTGAGAGTTGGGAACTTGCAGACCTGCCCCCACACGCTGTCCCCAGGGTCGACGATCCACACAGCCGCGTCTCGAGTGGTACCCATGCCGGGCTTTCGCTGAGTGAACTGATCACCTTGAGGGGGGACGATCTCCTCGGACCGATTCAGCCGACTCCAGAAGGGCGCTTCCCTCTTCTCGTCAAGCTGCTCGATGCGCGGGAGAACCTGTCCGTTCAGGTGCATCCGCCGGCTGAATACGTGGTTGACCACCCCGATACTCGACTCAAGACGGAATCCTGGTACGTGTTGGAGGCTGAACCGGGCGCGGCTCTCTTCCTCGACGTCGAGCCCGGCGTGTCCCTCGAACAGATCTCCGACCGCATGGGATCCGGCGATATCGTCCCGCTCCTTCGACAGGTCGATGCCGTCGTGGGCGATTTCTGGCACCTCCCCGCGGGCCTCATCCATGCTCTCGGCGCGGGGACGATGGTCGCCGAGGTCCAGACACCGAGTGACACGACCTTCCGAATGTACGACTGGGCCGATGAGCATGGCAGACAGCCTCGAGAGCTTCATGTCGAGGCCTCGCTCGAGTCGATCCGCCTGGACCTGCCGAAACACCATGTGCCTGCGGCCCAGAATGGCCAGACGGCAAGGGTGCTGACCGACAACGACCACTATCGGATTGTGGAACACCAGATCGATCGCGGCAATACCGTGGTGGGAAGCACCCCTGGTCCGGCGGTCCTTCTCGTGGCAGGCGGAACAGTGTCTTGTGCGGATCTCACCCTGGTGGCGGGATCTACCGCCGTGGTGCCACACCAATGCGGTGAGGTGACGCTGCGGGCCGATCGTCCAGCCACGATTCTCGAGGTTTCGCTCACGCCTGCCAAGGCAGACCAAAGCAGCTAGGCCTCAGCGAGTTCCTTGACGCCATCGACCACTGCCTGCATGTGCTCGCGGTGCTGCGCATCCCTGGCGGCAATGATCTCCTCCTCGCGTTCTGGATACTTCTCGATGGCTGTCTTGAGGCCGCTTGGCCCAGGTCCAGCCACCCGGTGGTACACGAGAAGAGTGTCTCCGCCATTGTCCTCGATGCGAAACGTCCAGGTTGCCGCGGGGTCGTCGACATCATTCACCGCCCACGAGAACAGGCGGTTTGGTTCATACCCGACGACCGTGCTTGTTGTTTCCCAGGTACGGGACCACCCGGCGTTCCGGCCCAGGAACCTTGCGCCGAGTGCAGGGCCATCGTCGAGCCATTCCGCCTCGAGAAACTCATCCTGAAACCGGGCCGAGAGGTTGATGTCGGTGATGTAGCGCCATACCTCGGAAGCGGGTGCGTTGATGTGTGCGGTCACTTCGACTGTCGGGCCATCGGCGAATCGGGTCACGGTCTCTCCTGAGGCGGGGAATGTGACCCTACACGCCATGTTCGGTCCGTATCGCTGGAGAACAGCGTGCAGACTCCAGCTACCTTGCGCGCATGCATCTCCTGCACGAGTGGTACGCCGCATCGACATCCGTCCTTCCCGACGACCTCACCGTTTGGGATGCGCACACCCACACGGGTGCCAATGATCCGGATGGCGTGGTTGGCGAACCGGGCCATCTCCTGCGCCGTCTCGATCGTGCTGGCCATGCAGGATGCGTTCTCATCACCTCCCAGGAACCGGATGGATACCCGCCTGCAAACAACAGGATCCTGGCCGAGTCCGAGGCTGCGTCGGGGAGGTTCCTGCCTTTCCTCAGGGTCGATCCCAACCTTGGCCGTGACGCCGTCGTCGAGGCCGAGCGATGCATCAGCCTCGGCTTTGTCGGCCTGAAGCTGCACCCGCGAGGAGAGTCCTTCGCTGTGCAGCATCCGACGGTGACAGACCTCGCCGGTGTGGCATCAGACGCGGGAATCCCGATCCTGATCCATGCAGGGCGCGGCATGCCTGCTCTTGGGTATCACGTCGTGCGTCTGCTCGACACGCACCCCGACCTCAACATCATCCTTGCGCATGCTGCGATCAGCGATCTCTCATGGCTGGCGCCTGTCGTTGACTCCTATCCGGGCATGTTCTTCGACACGGCATGGTGGAGCACCGCAGCGCTCGTCCGTCTCTTCTCGGAGGTGCCTGCCTCCCAGATTCTCTACGCGTCGGACACGCCGTATGGGCGACCATTCATGTCTGGCACCCTGACGAGCCGGGTTGCAGGCGCAGCCGGATACACCGGCGCAGCGATGCGAGCGCTGTTCGGAGGGAACCTGCTGTCGCTGATCGCCGGGGTCAGGCCCGACCGACTGCCGACGATGCCGGATCAATCGATCGTTCCTGACGATCCGCTGCTGTTGAGTGTCTACGCAGATCTCCACGGAGCAATCGGAGAGGTGCTTCAGGGCTGCGATGCGAGCCAGGCGATGTCGCTGGCACGTCTCTCGTGTGATGTGCGCGATGCTCACCGGCACAGCGAGGTGTTGGGTGCCATTGCTGCCTCGCTCGATCGGCTGGGCACCGTGGATCGTTCTCGGGATCACCGGAGCCAGGTGGGGAGGCCGCTGATAGCTGTTGCATCGGCTGCGCTCACGCCGTCACAGCCGGTGCCGGACATCGCGCTGTGGCCTGATACCTGATCGGTCGGAGGCTGCGGCTTCATCCGGGGTGAGGGTCGGAAGCGCTCAACTGCGACCGCCGGAGGCCGATCCCCTGGGCAACTGCAAGGTCGGCTACGACAAGTGTCACCAAGGCCAGCGCCCAGAGCCCGATCGTCGTCATGGTCTGGGGAAAGCCGGCAATGAGGACAATCGCTGTCACCACCCAAATGGAGTCGGCAGCAATGATCAACTGCACATACCTCGGGCGAGGGGACGTACTCACCCACCACACGACAGCGGCGAAGGGAATCAGGGCGGCCCCGACACCGAGGACTGCCCATCCTGGAACGCCGAACACGTCGGCGAGGTGTCCATGTGCACCGACAAGGGTGATGCCGCTGGCGGCGCTGAAGAGGGCGTTCGCCCTCAGGGAGTTGGTGAGCATGACGGTCCTTTCGTGGGTTCATCGTTGGTGGCACCACGATCTCCCATCGATGTCATCACAGCAACTACCTGACGGGTAATCGTTTCCAGCATGGGACGGGCGTACGATGCACCCCATGTCACCTTTCGGAACCGAACTCAAGCTGTGGAGGCAGAAGCGGGGATTGAGCCAACTCGATCTTGCGTCGGCGGCCGAAGTCTCCCAGCGGCACATCAGCTTCCTCGAAACCGGTCGGTCCAAGCCGAGTTCGGAGATGGTGATGCATCTGGGAAGAACCCTGGACGTTCCGCCTCGGGAGCAGAACGTCCTGCTGTCGGCGGCAGGTCACGCTCCGGTCTTCTCGGAAACATCGCTCGATGACATCAAGGGCGTCCGATCCGCGCTCGACCACATACTCGCCAGCCACGAGCCATACATGGCCATCGTCCTCGATCGTCGATGGGATGTGGTTGTTTCGAACGAAGCGGCGCTGCGCTTTGTGGCCGTCGCGGTCCCCGAGCCCCCGGCGTGGATGATTCCGCCCTTCAACATCATGAGGATGAGCTTTCATCCCGAGGGTCTCCGGAGGCACATGGTCGGCTGGGAGCCAACGGCGGCCTCGCTCCTTCGTCGCCTCGAACGCGATGCGGCGACGTTCCCGAGTGACAAGGGGATTGGTGACCTTCTGGCCGAGGTCAGGTCGTATCCAGGAGTTGCGGCGCTCGACACCATCAGGGGGGAACCGTCTCCAGCCGATCTCATCATCCCCACGACCTATGCGATCGGCAGTATTGAAGTGTCGCTGTTCACCACGATCGCGATCATCGGCGACGCTCATGACCTCACGCTCGCCGAGCTGCGCATCGAAACCTTCTGGCCGGCAGACGAGGGATCTGCAGAGGCTTGGTCCCGGCTCATGGGCCACCAAGAGTCGGCTGCCAGCCCTCAGCAATAGCGAGTGCCCAGGACCTCCGGACCCCAAGCGCCGTAGCGTTCCATCCCGTACGATCCTCAAGAGCCAGTGAAAGGACGGTCATGACGAAGCCCATCAGTCGGTATCCCATTGCTGATATCGAGCGTCTTCCCGACGACCTGCGGGAGGTGATCCTCACCATCCAGGAGCGGACAGGGTTCGTTCCGAACGTGTTCCTTGCACTGTCCCATCGGCCGGATGAGCTCCGTGCCTTCATGGCCTACCACGACGCCCTGATGGAACGCGAGGGCGGACTGTCGAAGGCCGATCGAGAGATGGTGGTGGTCGCAACATCGACCAACAACGACTGCCAGTATTGCGTCGTCGCCCACGGCGCCATCCTGCGCATCAGGGCGAGGGATCCGTTGATCGCCGATCAAGTGGCCATCAACTATCGCAAGGCTGACATCACCGAACGGCAGACGGCAATGTTGGACTTCGCCCTGAAGGTCGCCGACGATTCTCGATCAATCGCAGACGACGACTTCGAGGTACTGCGTTCCCACGGATTCGACGACGAGGACATCTGGGACATCGCTGGAATCTCATCGCTCTTCGGCATGAGCAACCGCATGGCCAACTTCACCTCGATGCGACCCAACGATGAGTTCTACACCATGGGCAGGTAGCGCTTCCGCGAGATCACAGCGAACGAAGAAGAGGGGCCCTGTGCGGGCCCCTCTTCTGATTGTCGTAGTGCTTGAACTAGGTCGTGGCAGGCTCCGGCGTGGAGGATTCCACTGCGACCGTCTTGTCGTCTTCCTTGGATGAACCGATCCAGACAAGTCCTGCACCGAGAAGGATTACGGTGAGGCCGAGGCCGAAGATCATGGCAGCGATGCCGGTACTCAGCGTGAGCATCTGGGCGGTAACGGTTCCAACTCCGAGCTCGCCGAACAGGCCGTGTGCCGTACCTGACCATGCCTGGCTGCGTGCAGGACCCTCAATCGGGTGCATGCGGTCGAAGTCGGTCCAGTAGCCACCGACGCCGGCTGCAACACGCTCTTCGCTTCCAACCGTGTTCACGACGAGGTCGTAGGAGCCTGCGGCGAACTGTTCGCCGTTGTACTCGGTTGTCTCTTCGAGGACGACGGTCTGGGTGCCATGAAGGATGTGATATCCGATGGTGCCCATCTGGTACATGTACTCAGACGCTGTGTTCACGAGCGGATCGTTGGGATCCATCTCGGAGTCCTTGATCGGGTAGCCCCACGTCACGGTGACGAGCTCCATGATCGCGTCTGCACCTTCGGTGGTGCCGCGGTCGACGAGCTGTCCGTCCTCGTTGTAGTTCAGCGTCACGTTCTGTGC
>CAJQOW010000059.1 GCA_905480055.1 uncultured Acidimicrobiia bacterium | reverse complement strand
ATCAGCGCTCGGGCAACGTCTGTCCGTGCCTTTCGACCGGTTGAGCGGGTGGAGGTGCTGCTGTCGTTCACAGTGGTCACGGTTCCAACCGTTCAGCGGAGTCGGTTCCATCTCGCGAATCGGGGGCTACATCCAGTTCGTACGACAGTGCAGCTACAGGATTGGGTGGATTGAGCCTGCGTGTTCGAGACTGGCCGAGCTGGTTCATCGCTGCCGTGAGATCGGGGTTTCGGCTGGCGACTTCGCCCGCTGCGTCTGCCGTGAGGATCACGATCTCGCAGTCGGACACGGCGACGATGTCTGGCGGGCTTCCGTTTCGTGCGGAACGACTGAGAATCCCAAACAGGTCGCCAGCGGAGAGCCCCACGAAACGATCCGGATAGTCCGCATCGATGATGCGGGCGCTGCCTCGCCATAAGACATACACGTTGCCGTCGACCTTGCCTCCCTCGAGGATCCTCTCCCCACGGCTGAATCGAACGGCACGGCTGGATTCGGCGAGCCGTCGCAGGTCTCCTTCCGGCAGATCACGGAGAAGCGGGCTCTCGGCGATACGGGCTCGCCGTTTATCGGCATCGACCTCCGCATCGATGGCCTCCTGGATTGGATCGTGGTGGAACAAGTCGTACGCAGGGCTGGGGAGCGGGACGTCCATCCGATTGGACATGTACCAGACAAGCGAACCGAAGTCCGTGAACACCCGCGGAGCGATCGCGAAGTCATCGATCCAAAGATCCGCCTCATATCCCATGAGTGGATCGTCGATCTGCACGACGCGGATATTCGGCGGCGGATCAGCCAACACGCCCTCAGTAGCGCGAGCTGCCGCAAGCAGCATCTCTTTGGCCGAAGTTGGGGGATTTGCATAGGCGACCTGCACGGGAACGACAACGCGATGGAGTGAATTCGGTTGGGCATGGTTGACCAGGTTGGCTACCGCGAGCGTGCTGTTCGGGACGATGAGGATGTCGCCGTTGCGGTTCTGGATGCTTGAAGTCCTCCACCCCAGGTCGATCACCTTGCCCTCTGTCCCATCGAAGGAAATCCAATCCCCAGGATTGAACGGCCTGTCTCCAAGCAGCAAAAGGCCCGAGGCCAGGCTGCTCAGGGTGGGTTGGAGGGCGAGCGACACGACCAGCGACGTGACGCCCAACGCTGCAAACAGCCCTGTGAGGTCGACGTTCCAGATCGCCGAGAAGATCACCCAACCGGCAACGAGGAATACCACAAGCCTTGGAAGCAGGAGTACCAGCTGCGGAATCGCTCTGCCACCTGGCAGGGCGGACCGGGCTTCCGCCTCGTCCGTGAGGAACTGAACGATCTGCAGCACCACGGCGACGAGGGCCATCGTGAGGGCGGTCGCGACGCTCCTCGCCAACACACTGTCGCTCGACACGCCAAAGACCAGGACAATGAGCACCCACAACGTCGTGAGCGCTAGCACCCAAGTCCTGACGATCGCGACCGGTTGCGTCAACGGCGACCCGCGTTGACGGAGCCGTTCCTCGAACTCTCCCCCTGCAATGATCAGTATCGGAAGAATGATCGTGAGCCCCGCCGCCCAGAGGGCAAAGGAGCTGATGAACTCAGCGCCGAATAGGACGGTCATGATGACCCCCCGGACACGGCTTGCTCGGCAACAAGCGACCATGCCGTCTCGTCATGCGGGAGCGCGACTTCTGTCAGGTCGGTTCCTCCCGGCATGCGCTTGCGTACGTCGGAACTGACGTATATGGCATCGTCGGGAGCCAGCTGCGCGAGCTTCGCCGCCGTATCGACCGGTGCACCCCAAAGGTCGAATACAAGTCGACTCTCACCGACGAGGCCAGCGGTGACTGTTCCGGACGCAACACCCGCCGAAACTTCGAGTTCGATCCCTGCCTCGGCTGCGAGCACCTTCATCGCTTGCATCGCCTGGGCAGCAAACCTCGCCGAGCGAGGAACGTGGTCGAGGTGTGGGGTGTCGAGTCCGCTGACGGCGAAATAGGAGGACCCCGCGACCTTGACGCGCTCGAGGTCGTTGGCCCGTGCGACGCTATCTGCTTGTTCGATGAGCGACGTCAGGAACTCTCGGTTCGTGTCGATGTCGCCTTCCCTGAAGAGGGCGTCGATGCCGCCCATCCTGATGACCGACACGCTCGCCTGAGGAACCGTCTCGACGAACTGGCGGTCTCCAACAGAGACCTGTGAGATCTTGGACGCCGGCAGCAAGGTTCGCAGCACGGCCGTCTTGCCTCTCAGGGCTCGGAGTGCAGCTTCCCTTCGGAGTACGAGGCTGTTCACCATGTCGTTGAGATGCCCCGCAAGGTCACGGAACTCGGCGACGCCCACGACCGGCACCTTCGTGACACCTTCGCCTTCACGTGTCGCCTGGAGCGCAGCGCCCATGCTGCGCAGAGGAGAGACGAGGTTGCCTGCCCACGCAACCGCGACAAACGTGAGGCCGACGACGAACACAACCGTGATGGTCAGGATCGAGCGGAGGTAGTCGCTGAACGGCGCATTAGCCTCGTCCACGCCCTGCTCGACCATGAGAGCCCAGCCGAGGGTGTCCGATGCGATGGGAACGTGCGCCGAGTACACCTCCGCACCGAGGTAGTTCCTGACCTCCTCGATACCCGTGCTTCCTTCCAGAGCCGCACGAACCGATGCGTTGTCGACGGGCTGGAAGACCACCGTGGTCCCGAGCGCCTCGATGCGTTGCTCATCCTCGGGTGCGACACTACCGAGTTCGTTGACCCGCAAGAGATACGCCTCAGGGGTTTCGAGGAAGAACCTCGAGTCAGTCCTCATCGTTCGATCGGAACCGACGAGATACGACTCGCCCGTTTCACCGAACCGGCCTTCCCTCCATGCCTGGGTCGTGATTTCGGTCACCTCATCGAGATCGATGCTCACGATGACGGCCCCGATGATGTCGTCGCCCTCGAAGATCGGTGCACCGAGGAACCCTGATGGCAGATCGAGCAACGGCGTGTAGGTCGCGAAATCGGTCAGTTCCACAACGCCTGGCTCACGAGACGAGAGAAGCACTCTCGAAAGCGCGGCGAGGGGCGAGCCGCTCTGAGGACCGCTCACCATGTTCGTGCCGAACGCGATGTCCTTGTTGGTCGAATAGACAACAGCGCCGCTCGAGGCGTCGACAATGAACAGGTCGTCGAACCCAAGAATGTCGACCTGCTCCCGAATGGCCGGGTGGTACACCTTGTGCGCAGCCGTCCACGAACTCCCGTCGCCAGGATCGGTGATGAGCCTGCGATCCTCCTCGTCGACATCCGGATCCGCGATGTACACAGTCTGAAGGTAGATCGCGGCTGGATCGGATCCGGGGAGCACCGAGTCCGGGTCCACCGCGGTACCCCTCACCGTCTCAAGCGCCGGAATGAACTCGTCGTCGTAGTACGCAAAGAGTCGCTCGGCCTCGTCACTGAGGCTGTCGGGGTCGATCGCGTCGAGCTCTGTGAATCCAGCGGACAAGTCCTTGAGCGCCACCGGCAGGGATCGACTCAAGGACAGAACTTCGACGTTGCGCTCCGCAGTCGAGAAATAGTCATTCAGCTCGGAAGCGATGGCACCCGCACGGCTCGAGACCCTCTGTTCGACAATGTCATCCGAACTTGCCCCAACGCTGCTTGACGACAGGATGGCAGTGACCAGCATCGCCGAGATCGACACGAGGAGAATCACCACGGCAAGGCGCGTTGCGAGGGAGGTACGACGACCCTTGCGGGCCTTCACCTCGCCTCCGGTTCCTTCCTCTGACACATCCGCCACAGCACCACCCTAGCGGTGACCGGATTGCCGAATCATGGTGAGTCAAGCTCCACACCACAGCGTTCCGAGGACAAGCTGCGGTCGGACAGTTCTGCATACGACCTCGCCTGAAACCATATGGACGATGGGCACCTTCGGTGAGACAATCACAGGATCACAGGTTGGGGGCCTGTCGTGTTCTTCACCGGGGTCGCGCTTCCTCTCTTTGCAGGAATCGGTGGCAGGAGTCCATGCCCTGACGGCGGGCAACTGCTCGTCCGTGTCCTCGGGCCCATCGGCGTATGCCGCAACGGGAGCGAAACCCAGGTCGCCAAGGCGCGCACGAGGGCGGTGTTGGCCATGCTCGTGAGCCATAAGGATGCCGTGGTGCGTGCAGATGCCATCATCGACGCGTTGTGGGACGGCCAGGCGACGAAGGGCGCTCGACACGCAGTCCAGGTCGCCGTGTCCTCGCTTCGATCGATTCTTGGAGAAGGGCCAAACACACGCGCCACCAATCGCCTCGTGACCCATCCCTC
>CAJQOW010000058.1 GCA_905480055.1 uncultured Acidimicrobiia bacterium | reverse complement strand
TGACCAGGTAGCACGAGACATGATCGAGCAGGGCGCTGGCATGATCTTCTTCACGTCGGATGACATGAAGGACGGAGCATTCCTCGCAGCTGAGCAGAACCCTGACGTTCCCATGATCTGGTCCTCAGGCGATAACGCATGGGCCGAGGGCAACGACTACCGGTCCGACCTCGCCAATCTCGGCAATGTGATGGGCCAGATGGAGTTCGGCAAGCAGATTGCTGGCTGTGCAGCGGCGCTGCGTTCAGAAGCGGGCAACATCGGATACATCGGACCACTGATCAACGACGAGACTCGCCGCCTGGTGAACTCGGCATATCTGGGTGCGGAGTACTGCTGGGAGCAGAAGGGCAGAAGCGCAAGCGATCTCACCCTTGCAGTGAACTGGATCGGCTTCTGGTTCAACATCCCAGGTGTGACGCTCGACCCGACACTCGTCGCGAACGACTTCATCGACAACGGAGCTGACGTCATCATCAGCGGCATCGACACGACCGAGGGCCTCGTGGTCGCCGGTCAGCGGGCAGCCGCAGGCGAGACCGTTGCGGCCATCCCCTACGACTACGTCGGAGCCTGTGAGGGCGCTGAGGAGATCTGCCTCGGTGTTCCATGGTTCAACTGGGGCCCGTCGTACCTCGAGCTCGCCAAGAGCGTGGCCGATGGCAACTTCGAAGCGACGTTCCAGTGGCTCCCACCGGATTGGGATGACCTGAACAACCCGGACACGACCGCTGTTGGCTTCATCGAGGGTCCAGGGCTCACCGATGACGAGCAATCAACGCTGGATGACTTCATCAAGGGTCTGGCAGACGGCTCCATCGACCTGTGGCAGGGACCGCTCACGTTCCAGGACGGCACGGAGTGGATCGCCGATGGGCAAACCGCCACGCCACAGCAGATCTGGTACACCGAGCAGCTCCTGATGGGCATTGACGGCGCCAGCGAATCCAGCTGATCCCGTACTGACATAGCCGAGTACTACGGATGGGGAGGCCGCGAGGCCTCCCCATCACTCGTTTCCACGGCCCAACTACGGCGGGTGATCACGATTCTGCACGGCAGCCGCCGACTCCCTAGGCTCCTCCCAGGGCTATGAGTCTTGAACTGATCGACATCCACAAGCACTTCGGTGCTGTCCGCGCAAACGACGGGATCAACCTTCATGTTCCTGAAGGGAGCCTGCACGGACTTCTCGGCGAGAATGGTGCCGGCAAGTCGACCCTCATGAAGGTCCTGTCCGGGTTCTACACCGCTGATTCAGGTGAGATCATCCTCGACGGAGAACAGATCCACCTTGGGTCTCCCAACGATGCCATTGATGCCGGGATTGGCATGCTCCACCAGGATCCGTTGGTCTTCCTTCCCTTCTCCGTTGTCGACAACTTCCTACTCGGAAGCCCCGGTTCGTTCTCGCTCGACCGCAAGGAGACGCGTGCAGCCATCAGCGAACTCCGCGATCGGTTCGGCTTTACCTACAGCCTCGACGCCCCCGCCCGAACCCTCACCGTCGGGGAGCGCCAGCAAGTCGAGATCACGAGGTTGTTGTGGCTAGGGGCGAAGGTCCTGATCCTCGATGAGCCCACCACAGGTATCTCGGCAGACCAACGCGAACTGCTGTTCGCAACACTCAGGGAGCTGGCGTCCGAGGGCATGATCGTCATCTTTGTGTCCCACAAGCTCGAAGAGGTAGAGGAAATCTGTGAGGCGGTCACCGTGATGCGCCGGGGCAGGGTCGTTGGTGCCGCGGAAATGCCCATACCGCCAGAAGAACTCGTCACCATGATGTTCGGAGAAGCGGTCGAGGTTGCCGATCGGCCGCATGTCGCGCTTGGCGAGCCCGTCTTTGCAATGAAGGACGTGACCGTCTCGGAACGGCTCATGGAAGTCAGCGACCTCAACCTCGAGATGCGGGCCGGGGAGGTCATCGGAATCGCCGGAATGGAGGGAAGTGGACAGACGACGTTCCTCCGAGGTGTGTGCGGCCTCGTCCAACCATCGAGCGGCACGGTCACACTCGCCGGCAAGGACGTCACGAAGAAGAGCTACCGAAGTCACCTGGACGCAGGCATGCACTACCTGCCGGCTGGGCGCCTCGAGGAGGGTCTGGTCGAGGGCCTCACCCTCGCAGAACACTTCGTGCTGACAGACCGACAGGCAAGCGGGTTCTTCATCGACTGGGACGACATCGACTCCGCCACCCAACAAGGGATCGACCATTTCTCGATCAAGGGCACCACAGAGTCGACAGCAGAATCCCTGTCCGGGGGGAACCAGCAGCGGCTGCTACTCGCCATGCTTCCTGACGAACTCGAGCTGCTCCTCATGGAACACCCCACGCGGGGCCTCGACATCGAGTCAGCCGACTGGGTGTGGAAGCAGCTCCTGGCCCGGCGTGAGAGCGGGACCGCAGTCATCTTCGCATCAGCAGACCTCGATGAGCTGCTTCGCTATAGCGACAGAATCCTCGTCTTCTTCTCTGGCGAAGTCCTCGCCGAACTCGATGCCTCGACAACCACGATCGATGAGATCGGCCACCTGATCGGTGGCAGGACAACAGGGTCTGACGTAGGGGAGGTGTCATGACGGTTCGATCAGGCGAAGACGCAAGCGGCGTTCGCAAAGCGGCCATCGGCATTCTCCCCTTCCTTGTGGCAATCGTCTTCGCCGCCGTGCTCATCCTGCTCGTCGGCGAGAACCCGATTGAGGCGTTCAGGCTGATCATCCAGGGATCGCTCGGTTCCGCCAACAAGATGTCTGACACCGTGATGGTGTGGGTGCCGCTCACGCTTGCTGCAGCCGGGCTCGTCGTCACATTCTCCGCTGGCCTGTGGAACATCGGTGTCGAAGGCCAGATCGTCCTCGGCGCCATCGGCGCATCCTTCATCGCCAGGGAAATGCCGGGCCCCTGGTACGTCGTGGTCCCCCTGACACTTGTCTTCGGCGTCATCTTCGGTGTGCTGTGGGCGCTCCTGGCCGGAGTTCTCAAGACGAAAGGAAAGGTCAACGAGATCTTCGGCGGTCTTGGCCTCGACTTCGTGGCGACCGGTCTGACCCTGTACCTCGTCATCGGTCCGTGGGCGCGGGAAGGCATCGCATCGACCTCGGGAACTGAGCCATTCCGGGACGAGGCACTCCTTCCCAACATAGGAAACACCCGGTTCTCGCCATTGGCGGTCGTGCTCGCCATTCTTGCGATCCTGGGTGTGTGGCTCTTGCTGCGAGGAACCCGGTTCGGTCTCAGATTGAAGGCTGTCGGTCGCAACCCCAAGAGCGCATTCCTGATGGGCATCCCCACCAATCGCTACATCCTCGGAGCGTTTGCGATCTGCGGTGGCCTTGCTGGTCTTGCTGGAGCCATCCAAGCCACAGGCTTCCACCTCAAGCTCGTTCCCTCCGTGTCGGGTGGCTACGGCTTCCTCGGAATTCTCGTGGTGCTGCTCGCCGGCTTCCGCGCCATCTGGGTGGCACCGATATCCGCGTTCTTTGCGATCGTCGCGGTCGGATCGATCACCCTCACCCTGCGTCTAGGTATTGACTCTGCAATCGGCGGGGTGCTCACCGGATTACTCGTGCTCTTCGCCCTCATCGC
>CAJQOW010000057.1 GCA_905480055.1 uncultured Acidimicrobiia bacterium | reverse complement strand
GTTCGAGCCATGCCTTGCCACCAATGCCGAGTCCGCTGGGAGGTGAGTCGAGCTGGATGATCCGAAGCCCCCATCCCGAATCAACGAAGTTCGGGTCGTCAAGACTGCCCAACATGTCCATGAAGTCATAGGACGACCCTCGTTGGGGCTTCATCATGATGTCGAGGCAATCCGCCGAGCTGGATTCTCCACCGTTGTCCTTATCGTCCTTGTGTAGCCATATCTCAACGAGTGACATGTCATGGTCGCCTTCGCAACCCGTGACTGGATCCGCTTCACACGAATAGCCAAGCGACTGATAGGAGTACCCGTGATCATCTCCGGCGTATCGCCAACGATCAGGCAGTGCCGTTGTGGTGGTTTCGACGGGTGTCGTCGTCGTTGATGCAACGACTGTCGGCACCGGCGACGTGACGGATGCTGTCGTGGTAGACGAAGCGGGTGTCTCGTCTGATGCACCGTCGCTGGAACTACACCCCGAGACAATGAGTGCCACCAAGACGACCAACGGGAAAAGACGGCGCAGCATGGCGCACCTCCGTATAGCCCCGCCCTCACCTCCGGAAAGCTGAATGCTCCCCGATCAGGCTACGCCTAGATCGCACCGGCGTGAAGTTGGGAAACACTGGCAACCCAGCCGCCCATAAGTGCCGATATGGGCCGGCTGTCGGGAGGAATGGGCCCACCATGCAGGGCTATGGGTCGCCGTCCGAGTTTGGCTTTGGCGGCTACTCGGTGAGAATGGGCGGTGACGCTGAGTTCGCGATGATGGCGTCACATCGAGGACGTGCTGGCGTGCCGGTTGATCATTCGGTCAGGGTTGGGATCTCCTTCGGGCTTACCTCTGGTGTCATCACGACTCTCGGCCTTCTTGTGGGCCTTTCGGCTGGCACTAGCTCGCGGATCGCTGTCCTAGGTGGGATCTTCACTATTGCAGTGGCGGACTCCCTGTCCGACGCACTTGGCATTCATGTCGCGGAAGAGGCAGAGGGCGTTCACAGTCAACGTGAGGTCTGGATTGCAACCGTCGCCACGTTCGGTTCGAAGTTGGGAATGGCTCTGACGTTCGCTCTACCAGTGATTCTCCTCGATCTCGATGCCGCCGTTGTAGTGTCGATTCTCTGGGGTGCCCTTGCCCTGTCATTGCTGAGTTGGAACTTGGCGCGGTCACAGGGCGTCAAGGCGGGACCGGTCGTGGCAGAGCATTTGGTGGTGGCTGCAGTGGTGATTGCTGCGTCATACCTCGTTGGTCGGTGGATCTCCACGGTCTTCTCATAGTTCCAAACCTGGCGGACGAGGGTTGCTTGTGGGTCCCGGCGAAGGCGCTTGGGAACCAGGGAAACCGGACAGCCAGAGGTCCGAACAGCCCGCCCAACCGGCAATATGCGTCGAGGCTGGGATTCGCACACCCACGCACCTGGGGTGGCCTGATCTGATCATTGAGTCGGGCCTGGTCGGGGGCTCTGGTTCGTTTGGCGCACGTTGGCCCGCTTCGAGAGAATGCTCGGGACTGTCAAATGTGAACCAGCTCGGTGGGGGAAACCCCCGATAGCGTCATGGGGTGGTTGGTGGTTTGATGGCGGAATGGAAGAAGATGGGGGACCCTTGAGGTCTGTAGTTCGTTGGGTGGTCGGCGGTGTGATCACTCTTGCGGTTCTCACCGTGGTGTTTCATGTGGCTGGCGGCTGGTACTTCTCTGGCAGAATCGAGTCGAGCGGTCTGCAACCTCAGCCGCCTTCACGTGACTATGGAGTGCAGGTCGTTTCCTCCGACGACGGCAACGTGGTGCTGGTGGGTGATGACGCTGCCATGTTCGACCCTGGGATCTATTCACTGGTGTGGGATGGCGGTCGTGCCACGATGGGCGAGATCGTCACGCTTGATGAGGACTCCGTCACGCGTACTCTGCCATCGAAGCATGGAGAATTGCCGCTGAGTCCTGCAGAAGTCGATATTGATGCGTGGATGTTCAACACACCGCTCGATGCTGGCCTCGGCTATGCCGACGTTTCCTTCCCCACTCCGCTGGGCGATATGGCGGCATGGCATGTCCCGGCGCCTGATTCAACGACGACTTGGGCTATCCACATCCATGGTTGGCGGGCCGATAGACGAGAGACCCTCCGGTCTCTGAACACGTTTCACGACGCTGGTGTGGAGTCTCTCGTGATCAGCTATCGAAATGACGTTGGGGCGCCTCCGGACCCGAGCGGTCAGTACGGATTCGGGCGCACGGAGTGGGCGGATGTGGAGGCCGCTGTTCGCTATGCGAACGAGAACGGGGCAGAGCAGATCGTGTTGTCGGGCTTCTCGACGGGGGGCGCCATCGCAGTTGCGTTCCTTCTCGAGTCCGATCTAGCGGACATGGTGGTCGCCGTGGTTCTCGACTCCCCGAACCTAGATTTCGGTCAGGTCGTCAGAGCGGAGGCGTCGCGAACGGCACTGATTCCCGGCCTCCCCCTAAAGGTGCCTGGCACCCTCACTGCTGCTGCAATGGCGATCGCCGATCTGCGGTACGGGATTGGTTGGAGCTCGATCAACTACGTTGACGATCCTGTTCCTGTTGGCGTGCCCGTCCTCGTCTTCCATGGAACTGAGGATGAGACGGTTCCGCTTGCGGTGTCGCACCAGTTCGCAACTGCCAACCGGGACTCTGTCGCTCTTGTGATAACCGACGGTGCTGCGCATGTTCGAAGCTGGAACGTCGACCCACGACAGTATGAAGCCGAGTTGTCTGACTTCCTCAATGATGTGAGTTGACACGGTGACACCGACGTTCCAACGCGGTGACCACGCGGTAGCGACCTCGGCGAAGATCGTTCCAGCTCCCGCCGCTTGGGTTTCTGAGGGCTGGCCGACACTGCTGTTGTGGCCCTCAGGATGGAACCGCTATGTTGACGCGGTGGCAGGTAGCTGGTCGAGTCGGCCCAAGTTGGGTACACCTCTTGATGCCGCTCTTCGGCGTCTCGTTGTCGTCTTCCGGATACTTGGCTGGCTGTGGATGTCGCTGTTGGTCGTGCTCACCCTGGCGGCCGACGCCGGGGCCAATCAGTCGATCGTTGTCGGCTCCGCCATCACTGCGACTCTGTGGACTGGTGTCGTGGTGCTGGTCGCTACAAGAACGAACTATCTGGGATCGTGGTGGTTCGTTGTAATGGACGGCGTTGTCGTACTTGGGATCGGTGCGGCGTCGACCGTTAGCGGAGCTGAGGATCTGTTCCACGGTGGGTATCTGATCGCATGGCTCGTTCTCGCTGCCTACGGAGGTGGGCGCCTATGGGCTCTGGGCGGGGCTGTGCTGCTTACCGTCGAGCAGGTGGTCGTCCACGTCGCTGATGGAAAGGGACTCGTCGCAACCGGCGGAAGCGTCGTGTTCTTCATTTTCGCGTATGTG
>CAJQOW010000056.1 GCA_905480055.1 uncultured Acidimicrobiia bacterium | reverse complement strand
TTCACCCAATATGGAGATGACTCGGTCGCCCAGCTCGGTGGCGCCCATCTCGCGGTGGAGCAGGCCTCCAACATCCTCACCAAAGTGCTCGAATGGGGACGCTTGGCCAGCTATCTCGAGCAATCGACGAGATACATCTTCTACGACAAGCACCTCGGTGGCCGATACCGCTACCAGATTCCGCCCGAGCTCACGGCGGCTGGTCTGGCCGATCGCTACGTGGCGGATATGGATGCGTTGTTCGACACCTACAGCGAGACGGTGCGCAAGCTGGTCGTGTACTACGAGACGCTGTACCCCAAACAGGGCGACGACTCCATGTTCGTGTGGAAGTCGACCATCAGGGCCAAAGCGTGTGACGATGCCCGAGGCCTGCTCCCGGCTTCCACCCTCTCCAACGTCGGAATCTTCGGATCCGGACAGGCCTACGAAGCCCTCCTCCTCAGAATGGCGGCGCACCCGCTGGCAGAGGTGAATTGGTTCGGAAGCGAGATGCTCCACGAGCTGCGACAGGTGATTCCGTCGTTCATGAAACGGGTGGACGTTCCCGATCGGGGCGGCGTCTGGGCGCAGTATCTGTCCGACAACGTCGCCAATACGGCCGAGATTGCGCACCGTCTGGCCGCAGAGATCGAGCCCTCCCCCGCAGTGACGCTGGTCGAGTTCGATCCTCTCGGGGAACGCAAGGTTGCGGCAGCGGCCCTCTATGCGGTCTCAGATCTCCCTGACACCCAGATCCGATCGGTCGTGTCGGGAATGGATGACATCCAGATCGATGAGATCTTCGAGGCCTACGTGGGCAGTCGTTCGAACCGCAGGCACAAGCCTGGTCGGGCCATGGAACAGACGTCGTACCGATTCGACGTGCTCTGCGATTACGGGATATTCCGTGATCTCCAGAGGCATCGCATGATGACCCTCGAGTGGCAGGAGCTTTCGCCAGCTCACGGATACGTGACCCCTCCTGCGGTCATCGATATCGGCGCCGAGGACACATGGGATCGCTCGATGGAACACATGGCTGCGCTCTACGAGGCGATCTCGGAAGCGACATCGACATCGGTTGGCCAGTACGTGGTTCCGTTTGCCAACAACATCCGTTTCTACATGCAGATGAACGCACGCGAGGCATTCCACATGCTCGAACTCAGGACACAGCAAGGCGGGCACCCCGACTACCGCAAGATCTGCCAGATCATGCACGATCAGATCCGCGACGTGGCTGGCCACCACAGGATTGCGGAGGCAATGACGTACGTCGATCACAACGATTACGACCTGGCGCGTATCGAAACTGAGCGTCGAGCATCCGCCAAGCGGGTCGCCATGGGTGTCGAGGATCCAACGACCTGACGAACGCGGCAAGCCGTTCCGCCGTGTTCAGGTTCAGCCTGCGATGGGGATCCTGAGTACCAACTCTCCGTCTTCGACGGCCCACGCAGCAGATGCAATCAGCGAGTAGTCGAGGTAATCCTTCTCAGCCGCATCGATGAAGGCCTTGCGAGCCTCACCCTCGAGCGGAGGGACGCCGCGTTCGCGTACAGCTTCTGCACGGTCGCCGAACCGCTTGAGAAACTCGTCCATATCCAGTTGCGCCACTTCGCCTCCCAGTCTTGCGATGACGCCAGCGTAGGGCAGGTCGCCGGCCATCCGAACTAGCCTCAGGCTCGATGGCCAACACCGAACTCATCTTCGTTTCCGGGAAGGGTGGGACCGGCAAGTCCGCTGTCGCCGCTGCCCTGTCGATCGAACGGGCCAGGTCGGGGCAAACGGTCCTCGCCGTTGACATGGACCGCAGCCGCGGACTCGGTGCCCATCTCCGGAGTCCCGATCTGGCATACGCACCTCGGGAGGTGCAGCCGGGGTTGTTTGCGCTGTCGATGGATAGGGCCAACGCCTTCGACGAATACCTGAAGCTCCAGCTCCGTGTCCCACAGGGTGCACCAACCAAGCAACTCGCAGGTGCGCTCGCGGTGCTGGCGGACACCTCACCAGGCGTTCGCGAGATCATCACCATTGGAAAGCCGATCTACGAGACCTGGCGCAACACATGGGATGTCGTGATCGTCGACGCACAGTCCCTCGGCCAATTCCAGTCGTACCTCCTTGCCCCAACCACCATCGCCAACCTCGTCCCTTCCGGGACCGTGAAGCAACAAGCCGAGCGTATGGAGACGACGCTCCTCGATCCTGAAGTCACGTCGGTGGTGCTGGTGGCCAACCCGGCGGAGTTGGCCGTGCGCGAAACACTCGAGGCTCGCGATGTGCTCCTGAAGGAACACCTGAGTACCCCTCCAACACTGGTCATGAATCGCATGCTGGATGTTTCGGGCATCACCGAAGATCAACTCGGCATGCTCGGCACGGGACCGATCCACGGCGCTGCGGCACTGCAGGTCTCGCTCGAGGCAGAGCAGGAGCGGTGGGCCAAGGAGCTCCTTTACGACTTCGAGCTGCCGTTCCTGCGTGGCATCCTGACGCCAGGTGAGGTTGCGGGACAGCTTGCGGACGCGCTGGGTGATCTGACATGACGACGACGATCATCGTCACCGGAGCGGGCGGAGTGGGCAAGACCACGCTGTCGGCAGCCATTGCAAGCGCGTATGCGGCCGAAGGGCAGCGAACGTTGGTCCTCACCATCGACCCCGCCAAGCGGCTCGCAGATGCTCTCGGCATTGCTGAACTGAGCGACGAACCCCACCCCGTGCCCGAACTGGAGGGTATGTCTGCAGCGATGCTCGACGTCTCGGCGTCGTGGGAAGCCATCATCCATCGATACGCGGAGCCGGAGGTCGGCGACCGGCTGCTCGTGAACCCGTACTTCCGCGCCATCGCCGACCGATTCCCTGCCGCCCAGGCATATGCAGCAGGCGAACGCATGGCCGAGTACATCGAATCGAAGGCCTATGACATCCTCGTCGTCGATACACCCCCGTCTGGGGGCGGGATCGACTTCTTCCGTGCGCCAGCAACGACGGGTGACCTCATCTCCGGAAAGCTGTTGAAGTGGCTCACGGGTGCAAGCATGCCCGGACGCAACCTGCTCTATCGCATCACCGCTCGACCCTTCCTCAAGCTGGCTGACTCCGCACTCGGCGGGCCCATGCTGTCGGAGGTCGCGGACTTTCTGCTGGACCTCCGCACCATGTACGACGCGCTGTCGAACCGGTCCCGCACCATCGAGCGCTACCTGCGTGACGCACACACGATCATCGTCACCACCGCCGACCCGACTCCGATCCACGAAACTCGTCGCTTCTTCCGAGAGCTCGGGGACTTCGAGATCCATCCCGACGCCATCGTGTTCAACCGAACGCTCCCACGCGAGTGGGTCGAGGATGCCGACAAGCCAATCCGCAACGTCGACGACGCAGCGTTGAGGGCGCTCGCCAAGGCCAACCTCCGCGCCTGGGCATCCGAGGCGCGCCGCCAGAAGGATGCGGCCGATGCGCTCGCCGCTCGATACGACACCCCGCTCTACCACGTGCCCTGGGTCACTCCCCCACCAGCATCCCTCGATGAGCTTCGCACCATGATTGATGATACGGGGATGCTCGAAGCGGTCGACCTGACGGAATAGCCCATGGGCCTTGAGCCATGCGCCTCGGGCAATACGCTCGCTGCCC
>CAJQOW010000055.1 GCA_905480055.1 uncultured Acidimicrobiia bacterium | reverse complement strand
GGACAGCGTCGTCGTTGTTGCACGGCCGGACCCGTTCCGGGCTGTCGGCTACTGGTACGACACGTTCACGCAGACAACCGACGACGAGGTGATAGCGCTTCTCGTCTGAGCATGCCGGATCACGATGTCAGCGTTGCCACGGGGGAGCGGTGTCAACGTCGATACCGTATCGCTCGATGGCCTTCTGAACCACGGCGTCATCGATGAGTCCGTCGTGGGCAAGCCCTGCGAGCACGGCGACCACGACCTGCGGCATGTCGACCTCGAAGAACGTACGCAACGCCTCCCTGGTATCGCTTCGACCGTAGCCGTAGGTCCCGAGCGAGGAGAAGGTCCTCGGGGCATACGGTGCAATCTGGTCCGGTACCGCTCTCATGTAATCCGTTACGGCGACGATCGGTCCGGATCCATCGGCCAACAGCTCGGTCACGCGAGGGATCCGAGGCTCGTCCGTCGGGTGGAGGCGGTTCCAGCGATCAGCTTCGAGCGCATCCTCGCGTAGTCGCTTGTACGACGTCGCGCTCCATAGATCGACGCCAACATCGAAGTGTTCTGCGAGTTCGACCTGCGCTTCTCGTGCAGCCTTGTGGGCAGGGCCCGAGAAGAGCACCGTTGCCGACAGCTCGTGGCCATCGGGTGCGGGTGCAAACTGGTAGAGACCACCCACGATGCCCTCGTCTGCTCCGTCGGGTTTCGCTGGCTGTGCGTAGGCCTCGTTGTACAGCGTGAGGTAGTAGTACACGTCCTCGTCATTGCCGTACATGCGGGTGATGCCGTCCTTGACGATCGTGGCCATCTCGTAGGCAAATGCCGGATCGTATGCCTGACAAGCAGGCACCACGGAGGCAAGGACATGACTGTGTCCATCCTGGTGTTGGAGGCCCTCGCCGTGAAGCGTCGTTCGCCCTGCGGTTGCGCCCATGAGGAAGCCGCGGGCCCTGGAATCCGATGCTCCCCACAGCGCATCGCCAACCCGTTGAAACCCGAACATCGAGTAGAACGAGTAGAACGGAATCATCGGCACGCCGCGTGTCGCGTACGACGTTGCAGCTGCGATCCAGCTCGCCGTCGATCCGGCCTCCGTGATGCCCTGTTCGAGGATTTGGCCGTCGGTGGACTCCCGGTACGACAGGATGAGGTTGTGGTCGACCGGCTCATAGAGCTGGCCTTCCGATGCGTAGATCCCCATCTCCTTGAACAGCGGTTCCATGCCGAACGTCCTGCCCTCGTCAGGGATGATGGGAACGACTCGCTCGCCAATGTTTGGGTCTCTGCCGAGCGACCGCAGGAGGCGGGTGAACGCACCTGTCGTCGAGACCTCGACGTCGCCGGACCCTCCATCGAACTCAACGAACGCTTCGTCCTCGGGGAGCGCCATGGGAGTGCGGATCGGAAGGGTGCGGGTCGGGACCGGCCCGTTCAGCGATGCCCTGCGGTCCATGAGATAGCGGTACTCGGGTGAGTCCTCGGCAAAGCGGAGATAGGGCGGTTCCCCAGACTCGAGGTCATCGTCGGAGATCTCATCCTGGAGGTCGAGGCGATCGCGCAGCGTCCTCAGCTGAGCCGACGTCAGCTTCTTGATCGAGTGCGTTGCATTCTTGCCTGCCACGTCTGGGCCAAGCGTCCAGCCCTTCACCGTCTTGGCGATGATCACCGTGGGTGCGCCACGCAGCTCAGTCGCAGACTTGTACGCCGAGTAGATCTTCCGGTGATCCAGACCACCTCTACGAAGCGCCCAGATGTCGTCATCGGTAATGTCCTCAACGAGCGCACGCAGTTTCGGATCGGGACCGAAGAAGTGTTCCCTGATATAGGTCCCGGACTCGGCCCGGTACCGCTGGTATTCGCCATCGACGACGGTGTTCATCTTGTTGACAAGCGTTCCATCGACATCACGCGCAAGGATGGGATCCCAATCGGAGCCCCAGATGACCTTGATGACGTTCCAGCCAGCGCCGCGGAACATCGCCTCGAGTTCCTGGATGATCTTGCCGTTTCCACGCACGGGACCGTCGAGCCGCTGCAGGTTTGCGTTGACGACCCACACGAGGTTGTCGAGCTTCTCGCGCCCAGCGAGCGATATCGAACCAAGCGTCTCTGGCTCGTCGGTTTCGCCGTCTCCGAGGAACGACCAGACTCGCGATGCTGAGGTGTCCTCGATCCCGCGGTTGTGGAGGTAACGCAGGAACTGGGCGTGGTAGATCGAATTGATGGGACCGAGGCCCATGGAAACGGTCGGGAACTCCCAGAACTCAGGCATGAGTCGTGGGTGCGGATAGCTCGAAAGGCCGGGTTCACCGATCTCGGTGCGGAATCTGTCGAGCTGCTCCTTGCTGAGTCGACCTTCGAGGAAGGCGCGGGCGTAGACGCCGGGCGTGGCGTGCCCCTGGAAGTAGATGTGGTCGCCAGGCGTGCCATCAGCCTTGCCCTGGAAGAAGTGGTTGAAGCCGATTTCGTAGAGGGTGGCGGACGAGGCGAACGTCGAGAGGTGCCCGCCGATCCCGTCCGCCTTCTTGTTGGCTTTGATCACCATTGCCGCCGCGTTCCAACGGATGAACCGACGGATGCGCTTCTCGAGGTACTCGTCGCCAGGGTATGGAGATTCGGCCTCTGGCGGGATAGTATTGATGTACGGGGTTGAGACCGATGCCGGCACGCCGATGCTCCGCTGGCGTGAATGCTCGAGGAGCCGTGCCATGAGGTACCTGGCGCGTGTTTCGCCATCGATGTCGATGACCTCTGAGAGGGCTGCAAGCCACTCGTCCGTCTCTGCAGGGTCGAGATCACTCAGCTGGTGGGTGAAACCGTCGATGTAGATGGGCCTGTCAGTCAACAGCAGTGCCTCATTGGGAACTCCGGGAGGGTACCAACCTGGCGACCGGTGAAGCGCACTGAACCCATCCGTACACTCGTGCGAATGATCGAACCCCAGAAGCTTGAACTCCGCAGCGCCACGGAGCTCGTCGTGACATGGCCCGATGGTCGAGTGGACTCGCTGTCGGCGGCGACACTGCGCGATGCGTGTGCATGCGCTGCATGCCGCAACGCCCCAGGCCCGCACGTGGCGGCTGATCCCACCACGTGCGAAATCATGAGTATTGGTCTGGTTGGCGCCTACGCCGTCAACATGGTGTTCGCACCCGATGGCCACGGCACGGGCATCTATCCCTACGGCTTGCTTCGCACCATCGGTGACGGTGCCCACTGATCACGAGATGACGCGGTCAGTGCCCGCGACGTGTGCCGCCGTACTTCATCCGCGTGTCCGACATCGAAGCAGGTCTGGCTTCGTCGTCGTTGACGCCAGCGGCAACCAACTCTCCGATGAAGAAGGTGTGCGTGCCGCAGTCGACGGCCTGGCGGACCTCGCACTCCATCCACGCAATTGCATCATCGAACACCGGTGCACCGGTGCTCCCCTCCGTGACGCCGTATCCGTTGAGTTCTGAGCCTTCTCGCTTGGCTGGCTTGGAGAACTTCACGAAGGGTCGCGTGTTCTCGGCGTTCCACAGGTTGACGGTGAATGATCCTCCGTCGGCGATGAGGCGGTGGGTTACCGCCGCTGTGTCCACCCCTACGCCGATCAGCACTGGTTCTTGGGACACCTGCGTGACCCACGACGTCGTCATGGCGTTCCATTCGTCGCCGCTGCGTGAGCCCAGGAGACACAACACATTCGGAATCTTCCAGAGCACCTTGTTGACGGTCTCATCCTGCAATGTCACAAAAACTCCTTCTGGCCGAGCACGCAGGGTACCGACAGCGATAGCCTGGCTTTGTGCGCATCCTCATAGCGACGACCGGTGCCCTGAGTCCGGGACCGGTCGCAGAATTCACCGAAGCCATGCAAGGCGCCGATGGTGCCGTGACGGTGATAACCGTCATCGAGGTCCCACGGTCGTTCCTCGACGAGATCCGATCCGACACGTGGCATCCGCTGAGCGACGGCCTTCCCGAGTGGGCACCGGCAGAGGATGCCGTGATCGCTCGGTATGTCAGCGAGCGGGG
>CAJQOW010000054.1 GCA_905480055.1 uncultured Acidimicrobiia bacterium | reverse complement strand
CAGCATGAGGTCTGCAGCTTCTTCGTCCATGAAGGAACCGTGCTCGATCGTCTTCACGCCGGCGCGCAGTGCCGCCATGATTCCCGGCTTGCCATGGCAGTGCGCAGCAACGACGCGCTCTGCGCGCGCTGCTTCCTCGACAATGGCCGTGAGCTCCTCATCCGAGAACTGCTGATGGATCGGATGGTCCACCTCTGACATCACGCCGCCCGACGCGCAGATCTTGATGACCTTCGCATTCCGGCGCAGGTTCATTCGGACCGCCTTCGTCACTTCCGGAACCCCGTCACACAGGACGCCGAGATGATCCACATGGTCTAGAGCCTCGAGTGGGATCGCATGCACATCGGCATGACCTCCCGTTGTCGAGAGGACCCGCCCGGCTCCGTAGACCGTCGGGCCGACGATTTGGCCAGCATCGATGGCTCGCTGGAGGTCAACGCCGAATCCTCCGACCTCCCTCGCTGACGTGACTCCACCCATCAGGGTCCGCTCGAGGTCCCCAACCGTCCGAGCGGCTCGTAGGGCGACAGGGTCGGAAACCTGGTCGGCGATGTCGGGACGCGCGAGCCCGTCGAAGTGGGCATGGCACTCCCACAGGCCCGGCATGACGATCGGCACCGACCACACCTCAGCATCGGGTGTCGTCGCCGGGGCACCGGAAGTGGGGCCTGCATAGGCGATCACATCGCCCTCGAGGATGACGGTCCCGCTGTCGATCGGCTGGCCGCGGCCAGGAATGAGCAGGTCGGCTTCGATGCGTACGGTCATAGCGAGCTCCTTGTTTCGCCGCGCACCAAACTACTTGATCGCTGCCACTCGGTGACACCGGGCAGTGACTAGTCAATTGACCGTGCCGACTTTGTGTCTTGAGGATCGGCGGCACCGGACGTACCTTTTCCTCATCGGCGCATGGACTCGTTCATGGGGCGAGTCGATGTGCTGAGCAGGTCTGTGGGGACGGCCGGAAGTGGTGGCTTCCGGCCCCTCACGGAGGTGTGGAAGGCATTGCCCGGGGATGGGGGAGTCCCCGGGTTTCCTGTTGGCACTCGCGTAGCGAGCCGGCTCTGGGGCCATGGGGCGCGGGAGCCCCTCGCTTCGCTCGCAGCCACTAGCCACCGGCAGCCCGCCGCCGGGTCCTTGAGCCCGAAAACCAAGGCCGCGAAGCCCCGAACGTGCTCGAGTCTCGAGGCTCGAGCCGCTTGCTACCCTGCGAGTTCCCCTTTGGAGCACAGCTGTATGTCCCCAATGAACGCTACGTATCAGCCAGACGAGGTCGAGTCTCGTTGGTATGCCGTGTGGGAGGAATCAGGGTCATTCCGGCCTGAGGTCAATCCTGATGGTGAGCCGTTTTGCATTGTCATCCCGCCGCCAAACGTCACCGGCGTTCTTCACATGGGTCACGCACTCGACCACGCCATCCAAGACGCCATCATTCGGCGCAAGCGGATGCAGGGGTACGCCGCGCTCTGGCTGCCAGGTATGGACCACGCCGGCATCGCAACCCAGAACGTCGTGGAACGCGAGCTGCGAAACGAGGGCCTGTCTCGTCACGACCTCGGGCGCAAGGCGTTCATCGATCAGGTGTGGGCGTGGAAAGAGAAGTCTGGCGGCACGATCGCAAAGCAGATGCGCAAGCTTGGTGACTCAACGGACTGGACCAGGGAACGGTTCACGTTCGATGAGGGCCTGAGCAAGGCCGTCCGGACCGTCTTCGTGACGCTCTTCAATGAAGGGCTCATCTATCGAGACGAACGCATCATCAATTGGTGCCCACGATGCCACACCGCGTTGTCCGAGATCGAGGTGGAGTACGAGGACGATCCCGGCGAGCTCACCTACATCCGCTACCCGTTCACCGATGGGACCGGTTCGGTGATGGTTGCAACCACCAGGCCCGAGACGATGCTCGGTGACACGGCCGTGGCGGTACACCCCGAAGACCCTCGCTACGCCGATGCGATCGGCAAGACCGTGATGCTCCCCCTCATGGATCGAGAGATCCCCATCGTTGGCGATACCGGCGTTGATCTCGAGTTCGGGACAGGTGCGGTGAAGGTCACACCTGCTCACGATCCACTCGACTTCGAGATCGGCCAACGGCATGGGCTCGAGGCGATCAAGGTGATCGACGGCGAGGGCAACATCACGTTGCGAGGCGGTCAGTTTGCAGGCATGGACCGCTTCGAGGCCAGAGAAGCCGTGCGGTCCAGCTTGCGCGAGCTCGGCGTCATCGAGAAGATCGACGAGCATCCCCACTCGGTTGGTCACTGCCAGCGTTGCCACACCGTCGTTGAGCCCATGCTGTCCCTCCAATGGTTCGTGAAGGTGCAACCGCTCGTTGGCCCCGCGATGGACTCCGTGAAATCCGGTGAGGCACGCTTTGTGCCCAAGCGATGGGAAAACAACTACTTCCGGTGGATGGAGGAGCTCCACGATTGGTGCATCAGCCGCCAGCTGTGGTGGGGACACCGCATCCCTGCGTGGTACTGCGAGGCCTGTGGAGACGTCATCGTCGACATGGAAGATCCGACGGAGTGTTCGGCGTGTGGATCAGATGCCCTCACCCAGGACGAAGACGTCCTCGACACGTGGTTCTCCTCGGCGTTGTGGCCGTTCAGCACCCTTGGCTGGCCAGACGAGACGGCTGACCTCGAGAAGTTCTACCCGACGTCCGTGTTGGTGACGGGCTTCGACATCATCTTCTTCTGGGTGGCCCGGATGATGAAGATGGGCATCCACTTCACCGATGAGGCGCCGTTCCCCGACATCATGATCCACGGAATGATCCGTGACATGGACGGCGTCAAGATGTCCAAGTCGACCGGCAACGCCCTCGACCCCCTCGAGCTGATCGACGAATACGGGGCTGACAGTGTGAGGCTCTCGCTCATCCAGTCCGCTGCACCCGGGCACGACGTTCCCCTCGATCTCGAAAGGGTGGACGCCGCGCGGAGATTCGGCAACAAGCTGTGGAATGCGGTGCGATTCGCCGTGGAGTTCATGGATGTGAAGCGTGTACCCATCGACGGTGGATATCCGACACGGCCGGGCCCCGAGGATGCGTGGATCCTGTCGCGGCTCGGTGAAGTTGTGGCCGAGATGGATCGACTCCTGGACGAGTACAGGCAGTCCGATGCCTACGGGCTGCTCTACAACTTTGCGTGGTCCGAGGTCTTCGATTGGTACCTCGAAATGGCGAAGACGATTTCGGCAGCTGACGGCGAACGCGCGGCGACAATGCGCCAGACCCTCGGTGTTGTGTTGCGGGACCTGCTGAAGCTGTTCCACCCTGTCATGCCATTCATCACCGAAGAACTGTGGTCGAACCTTGCCGATGGGCCCGAGCTGATGATCACGTCATCGTGGCCCACCGTTCCGGTCGGGTCGCCCGAGGGACTTCAGTCTCTCCAAGAGATCGTCACGGGCGTCCGGAGCTTCCGAACCCAGCACCAGATTCCCCGGAGCACCGAGATCCCTGTCACCGTGGTCATGGACGAGCCGGTTCCGTCCTGGTGGCTCGAGCAGTTGTCGGCGCTCGGCGACTGCACACCGACAGCTGGCGATCGCCCCGATCCGGTCGCTGGCTACTCCCGCGTGTCCGGAGGGGGAGTCGAGGCCTTCATCCCGCTCGAGGGCATCATCGACGTGGACGCTGAGCGTCCCCGAATCGCCAAGGTCATCGCTGGCCTCGAGGCATCGATCGCCAGATCACGCGGGAAGCTCGACAACCCCAACTTCAGGGACAAGGCGCCAGCGGAGGTCATTGAGCAGGAGCAGGCCCGCCTGGCAGAGGTCGAAGCAGAACTTACCAAACAGCAGCGCCAGCTTGCGGAGCTCGGCTGACCGATGCCTGAGCCGATCCCCCAGATCGAAGGTCGCGCGGACGCAGAAGCCTTCCTCGACGACCGCATCGGGCAGGGCGTGAAGCCCGGCCTCGATCGCATCGCTGGCCTCATGGAGTTCGCCGGCAACCCGGAGTTGACCTATCCATCGATCCACATCGCTGGGACCAATGGCAAGACGACCGTTTCGCGCATGGTGCAACAGATTCTTGGCGCACACGGCCTGACCACCGGCGGGTTCACCTCTCCGCACCTCGAAACGGTCGAAGAGCGGTTCACCGTGCACGGCGCACCGGTTACGAGCGAGGAGTTCACGGACGCTGTTCGTGACCTGTCCTGGTTTGTTACGGCATACAAGGACCGTGCAGGAACACCAGTGACGTACTTCGAGGTGACCGCCGCCCTGGCACTGTCGATCTTCGCCTCGGCGTCGGTCGATGTGGCTGTTGTCGAGGTTGGTCTCGGCGGACGCCTCGATGCGACGAACATCATCGATGGAGCCGTGTCCGTGGTGACGGGCATCGACATCGATCACACGGAATTCCTTGGATCTGAGATCTCCCAGATCGCAACCGAGAAGGTGGCGATTCTCAAGACGAACGGCACGCTCGTAACCGGCCGGCTCCCCGATGAGGCCATCGCCCCAATCGCCGACCGGGTCGCTGAAACGAATGCGAAGTGGATACGGCGTGACCAGGACTTCTCCGTCACCGATGCGTCCATCGCTGTTGGCGGATGGCAATGTTCGTTCGAAGGAGTCTTCGCGGAGTACGACGAGCTGTACTTGCCGGTGCACGGCCACCATCAGGTAGACAACCTCGCAACTGCCATTGCGACGTCCGAGATGTTCCTTGGTCGGGCGCTCGACCCCGAGCTGCTGTTGGTCGCGGTTGCGTCGTTGAGCTCGCCCGGAAGACTCGAAGTGGTTGGCCGAAGGCCCGTCGTGATCGTTGACGGCTGCCACAACCAGCAGGGATTCCGTGGGCTCGCTGACACCCTCGACGCCGAGTTCCCTCCTGTGCAGTGGAAGCTGGTCCTTGCGGTGCGAGGCGAGCGATCGATTCGCGAGCTATTGCGGCCCATGAAAGGCCGGGTCGATCAGGTGTTTGCGACAACCGTGGCTGACCCTTTGGCTTGGGAACCCTCGGTGGTAGCGGAGGCAGCGTCAGAAGCCCTCGGTGTGCCGGCCGAAGCATTCGAGGACCCAACGACTGCGGTGGAGGCTGCGACGATTGCTGCTGGCAGGGATGGGGGAGTTGCGGTTGCAGGTTCCCTGTATCTGGCTGGTGAGGTTCGAGCGACGTTCGATGTCGTTGACCGACCTCTCGAGGATGCGCACCTTCGATTTGAGGCCGAACGTGTCGACGACGGGGACGACGACATGCACGACGTGGATCCAGACGAAGAAGATTCCTTCCTCGGATAGGCTGTCCCCATCGACGCGGCATCCGTGCCGCGTCTCCTCACGTCCGCTTCCCCAGGAGAAGGCACAAATGGCAGTTGAGCACACCTACGTCATGATCAAGCCAGACGGCGTTGCACGAGGCCTCGTCGGCGAGGTGATCGGCCGCTTCGAGCGCAAGGGCCTGACCCTCGAGAAGATGCGGATGCTCACGATCACCGAGGAGCTCGCGGGTCGGCACTATGCCGAGCACACCGAGAAGCCGTTTTTCGGCGATCTTGTCGAGTTCATCACTTCGGGACCCGTCGTGGCAATGGAATGGTCAGGCGAGGGCGCCGTCGCCGTTTCACGGACGCTGATGGGCATCACGAACCCCGCCGAGGCGGGCCCTGGGACGATTCGCGGCGACTTCGGTCTTGAGATCACGTACAACATCGTGCACGGTTCAGATTCCGTGGAGTCCGCCGATCGTGAGCTCGGCATCTTTTTCGGCTGATCTTCTCGGCCGATTGCAGGCCGAGTAGTTACACTTACCCCCTCACTCCGTAGGGATCGTCTCTCCGATGAACAGTCTCCTTTCATTCGCTGGCCGCGACATGGCCGTTGATCTTGGTACTGCGAACACGCTCGTGTTTGTTCGTGGCCAGGGCATCGTGCTCAATGAGCCTTCCGTTGTCGCGATCAACACGAGGGACAATCGACCGCTCGAGGTCGGTATGGCCGCAAAGCGGATGATCGGGCGTACTCCTTCCTACATCCAGGCCATCAGGCCGCTGCGCGACGGTGTCATCGCTGACTTTGACGTCACCGAGAAGATGCTGCGCTACTTCATCGACAAGGTCCACACCGGGCGTTTCGCCGCCCGACCTCGCATCGTCATCTGCGTTCCGTCGGGAATCACAGCGGTCGAGCGACGAGCGGTTGAAGAGGCTGCCTACCACGCGGGCGCAAGGCGTGCCTACACGATCGAAGAGCCGATGGCGGCTGCGATCGGTGTAGGTCTTCCCGTACATGAGCCAACTGGTTCGATGGTTGTCGACATCGGTGGCGGAACCACTGAGGTTGCCGTGATTTCGCTCGGTGGCATTGTTGTTTCGAAGTCCATCCGGATCGGTGGTGACGAACTCGACGAGTCCGTCATCAACTGGGTGAAGAAGGAACACAGCCTGATGCTCGGTGAGCGCACCGCAGAACAGGTGAAGATGGCGATCGGCTCTGCATGGCCGTACGCCGATGAGCCTGCCGCTGAGGTCAGGGGACGAGACCTGATCTCGGGCCTTCCCAAGACGATCGTCCTTTCGAGTGCCGCGGTTCGCGAGGCAATCGAGGAACCCGTCGAAGCGGTCGTCGATGCCGTGAAATACACGCTCGACAAGACTCCTCCTGAGCTCGCTGCCGACATCATGGAACGAGGCATTGTCCTCACCGGTGGCGGAGCGTATCTCAAGGGCCTCGATGTGAGGCTCGCACACGAGACCGGGATGCCCATCGTCACCGCAGAC
>CAJQOW010000053.1 GCA_905480055.1 uncultured Acidimicrobiia bacterium | reverse complement strand
GGGAACCGCTCGATGAGCCGCTGTTGCATCGCGTAGTAGAGCGCGGTGCTCTCCCTGACCCCCGTCTCCTGACCCTTCGACTCGAGGGGACAGCCATGCAAACACAGGGCGACGCCGATCTGGCTCGGCGGGTAACGGTCGAGGAGGGGCTCGATTCCCTCGATGATCTGGTCCGCCATCCGCTGCTGGAAATCTTCACGCTCCCAGAACGACGGGAGGTACCGCATGTCACTGACCCAGTCACCGTTCGCACCGAGGGCCTTGTTGATCTGCTCGAGCACAAGACCACTCGTGAACACGGAGTCGACGACGAGCCACGGATACACCACCACTTTGTCGAAGCCATCGGCCGCAATCTCAGCCAGGACCTGCTCGGGGAGGAATGGCTCCACGAAGTTGAAGGTCTTGTAGACCGAGACACTGTCACCGTACCGAGCTTTGAGGTTGGCTTCGATGCCGGCGCGTTGACCCTCGAAGATGTCGTTGTGAGGCGAGTGGTAGTGGTTCGCGGCGTGCCACTCCTTGCGTTGCTGACGCTCGAGGAGTCTCGAGAGATAAGGGATCGTGAAGTCAGGAAACTTGATCGACTTCGAGACCAGCAAGCGGAACGATCGTTCGTTGTACTCGGTGAACTCGTCGTAGTGCTCGACCTCGCCATATCCCGTCAGCAGCACTGCTACCCGTTCACCCATCCCACTCCCCGTTCTTCCGCGATCGCCTCATGTCCACACGCAAGTATGGCGCGCCTGCACACCTAGGGCGACGGTGGCATCCGGCGTTGGGTATGGTGCCAGCCGAGCGCTCAACCGCTCGAGCTGACCACACGGTCCGGCATGCGTGCGGACCGTGTCTCGCCAGAACGCGCTGCTCTCGAGCATTCGGCGCACTCGCCAGTGATGACGAGGTCGACGCCATCGGCGATGAAATCGTGGCGTTGCTGGAGATGCAGCCGGATCTGACCCACCAGCTCCCCTGCGTGATGCCCGACGGACCCGCAGGAACGGCAGACGAGGTGGAACTCGTCGTCGGGATGTGCAATCTCCCATCGGGCCGACTCGTCAATGCCGAGCTGGGAACGACGCGCCAAGTCGAGCTCCTCGAAGATGGTGAGCGAGCGGTAGACAGATGAACGGTTCACCGTTGGGTCGGCATCGTTCACCCTCTCCGTGACCTCATCGGCCGTGAGGTGCCCGTCGGCAGAGCGCAGCACCGACCAGACCAACCAACGCGGGCTGGTGAGGCGATAGCCGTGTTCCCGGAGGACGTCACCGACGTCGGTGGAGGCAGACATGCGACCAGCGTACGCTCCCAGTCTCACAAATGCGACCAATCCGTAATTGCGAGGTGTTCGCAATAGAGGTACCCTCGGTTCATGGTCATCGCGCTGCACGCACCCGACGGATTCCTCGAGCCAGGCACGGCGATCGTCACCGGCATCATCAGCCTCGTCGTGATCGGATTCGCCCTGCGCCAGTCCAAGGAGCAGCTCAAGGACAAGGCGATCCCGCTTGCGGGCATCACGGCTGCATTCATCTTCGCTGCGCAGATGTTCAACTTCCCTGTCGCCGCCGGCACGACAGGACACCTCTTGGGCGCGGCGCTGGCTGCGATACTCCTGGGCCCGTCCGTCGGCGCCATCATCGTGACGATCGTTGTCGTCGTCCAGGCCCTCGCCTTTGCCGATGGCGGCTTGACGGCCCTGGGCTACAACGTCCTGAACATGGCAATCGTCCCGGCCTACGGCGGGTATGCCGTCTTCCGCATCCTCCGTCGGGTGTTCCCGTCGACGGCTGGTGGTGTGGTCGGCGCAACCGGCATTGCGGCCTGGGCATCGGTCGTGATGGCAGCAGTGGCGTTCTCCATCGAATGGCTCTTCGGAGCGTCGGCACCGGTTGCATTCGACACGGTCTTCGGGGCGATGGTCGGAGTGCACTCGCTCATCGGCATCGGTGAGGGCATCATCAGCGCGCTTGCCGTGGGTGCGGTCCTCGCAGCTCGCCCCGATCTCGTCTACGGGGCACAAGACCTGGACCAGGCCCAACTGACCGAGTCAAAGGTGGGTATGCGGACGTTCGTGATCGGAGGACTCCTGGTTGCCATGGTGTTCGCCGTTGTGGTCAGCCAGTTCGCGGTCGACAGCCCCGACGGGCTTGAGAAGGTGGCAGAGGACACCGGCTTCATCGCATCGGGTGAGGAGCATTCCCTCGCCGACTCGCTCTTCTCCGACTACGCCACAGCCGGGATTTCGAATGAGGCGGTGAGCCTCGCCATCGCCGGCATCGTGGGAACCCTGGTCACCCTCCTCGTGGTCCTCGGGCTGTTCATTGCGGTGCGTGAGCGCCGTAGTCGCGACAAAGCGTCGGTCTGAGCGGATGGGAGCCGGCCACAGCCACGCCCTCTATGTCCACGCGCACTCCGTCGTCCACGGTATGGCACCGCAGGCCAAGCTGGTCGCTGCTCTGGGGATGGTGGTGTCCATCGCCATCACCCCGCGAGAAGCCATCTGGGCATTCGCGATCTACGCAGCCGTCATCGTCGGGCTCACGGGGTTGTCCCGTATCCGCCCGGGATTCGTCGCCGTGCGCCTCCTGGCCGTCGCCCCCTTTGTCCTCTTCGCCCTGTTCATCCCGTTCATTGCATCCGGTGAGACCACCGAGATCCTGGGTATCACGGTTTCGATCGACGGGTTGTGGGGAACGTGGAACATCCTCGTCAAGGCGCTGCTCGGGGCGAGCGTGAGCATCCTGCTGACTGCCACCACCGAAATCGCCGACATCATCCGAGGGCTTTCCATCCTCCACGTGCCGGCGCTCTTCATCTCGATCACCACCTTCATGATCCGCTACCTCGAGCTGATCTCGGACGAGTTGGGGAGGATGCGCGTGGCCATGACCTCACGCGGCTACGACCCGCGGTGGATCTCCCAAGCGCGCCCGATCGCCTCCT
>CAJQOW010000052.1 GCA_905480055.1 uncultured Acidimicrobiia bacterium | reverse complement strand
ATGGCGACGTTCCACCCGACGCTTCCCCGAGGATCCAGGGTGGAGACCGGCACGCTTGGATCGATCGAGGAGATCTTGCTGGGGCCGGCCCATGAGAACGATGGTCGACGCAATCTCTTCGGAGGCCTGCGGGGATCCATGGCAACCACTGGGTATGCAACCGTCAAGGAGTTCCAGAAGGCCGAGGTCATGGTTGCTCCAGCGCTGCAGACCGAGGGCAAGCAACTTCAGCGGTCACAGGGCGTAGGGATGGGCTGATGGCGACCGCCACAGCCTCAGGCCACGCTTCAGAGGGAGACTTCGACAGGGTCCTGGTCGTCGACTTCGGCGCCCAATATGCCCAGCTGATCGCACGCAGGGTGCGCGAGGCCAGGGTCTTCTCAGAGATCGTCCCACGCAGCGTCACTGCAGCCGAAATCAAGGCCAAGTCGCCTGTCGGGATCATCCTGTCCGGTGGCCCGGCCTCGGTGTATGCCGACGACGCATACGACCTCGACCCCGAGATCCTTGAGCTCGGGATCCCCATCCTTGGCATTTGCTACGGACATCAGGTGCTCGCCAAGACCCTCGGAGGAACCGTCTCCAACACCGGGAAGTCCGAGTTTGGAGCAGCCGAGCTGACGGTGCTCGCCGATGGATCGGCGCTGTTCCCCGGTCAGCCATCCAGCCAACAAGTGTGGATGAGCCACAACGACGCCGTTTCGGAAGCTCCAGCAGGTTTCACGGTCACGGCATCGACGCCCGACGCACCGGTTGCCGCAATGGAATCGGTGGAGAGGGGATTCTTCGGGGTCCAGTTCCATCCGGAGGTTGCCCATACCGATCACGGCCAGCGGATTCTCGAGGAGTTCCTCTGGCAGGTGTGCGATGCACGGCCCACGTGGACCCATGTCGGGATCATCGAGCAGTCGGTCGAGGCGATCCGAGAGGCTGTTGGCGATGGTGTCGCCATCTGTGGTCTTTCTGGTGGTGTGGATTCGTCGGTCGCCGCGGCGATCGTGCACAAGGCCATTGGGGACCAACTCGTGTGTGTGTTCGTCGACCACGGGCTCATGCGCCTCGGCGAGGGCGAGCAGGTGGAGGACACCTTCGGCGACCACTTCCATATGAACCTCGTGCACGTCAAGGCTGAGGATCGTTTCCTCGGTGCGCTTGCCGGCGTCACCGACCCGGAGGAGAAGCGCAAGATCATCGGTGAGACCTTCATTCGAGTGTTTGAAGAAATCGCAGCCGAGATCGAGGGGGCGCATTATCTCGTGCAAGGAACCCTCTATCCCGATGTGATCGAGTCAGGCACGAAAGACGCTGCGAAGATCAAGAGCCACCACAACGTCGGTGGGCTGCCCGAGGACATGAAGTTCGAACTCATCGAACCGCTCAGGGATCTCTTCAAGGATGAGGTCAGGTCGGTGGGGGAGGAACTCGGTCTGCCAGATGAAATCGTGTGGCGCCAACCGTTCCCAGGCCCAGGGCTTGCGGTCCGCATCATCGGTGACATCACCAAGGAGCGCCTCGACATCCTGCGAGATGCCGATGTGATTGTGCTCGACGAGCTGCGCAAGGCCGGCCTGGAACGTGAGATCTGGCAGTCGTTTGGTGTTCTACCCGCGATCAAGAGTGTTGGTGTCCAAGGAGATGGCCGCACCTACGCGTATCCGCTCATCATCAGGGCGGTGACCTCCGACGACGCCATGACCGCCGATTGGGCCCGGATCCCATATGACGTGCTTGCAAAGATCTCATCGCGTGTCATCAACGAGGTTCCCGGCATCAATCGCGTGGCCTACGACATCTCGTCAAAGCCTCCTGCCACCATTGAGTGGGAGTAGCTGAGTCGCCGAGCCCAGGCAAGGGGCCTTCGCACTCGCGGCGCGGTTCTGGGCGGTACCACGGTCGCCTTGGATGACAACGATCTGCGAGACTGTCATGGACACGGGCGCGCGATTGCGCCCTGAGGAATCGAGGCGCTCGCCATGACGATAACCGACCCGAAACAACCCGCCGCTCGCTGGTACGCACTTTCCGCCGCTGCGGTGGTTGACGATCTCGGCACCGACCCCGATCACGGCCTGAGCCCCAGCGAGGTGCAGCGGCGCATGACCGAGTTCGGCGCGAACGTCATCGCCACGGAGCCACCGCCGACGCTTTGGGATATGGCCAAGGGTCAGTTGGCGAATCCGATGAACATCATGCTGTTGATCGTCAGCATCGCAAGCTTCGTGATCGGCCAGATCGCCACCGGAGCGGTTGTCGGGGCGTTGGTCCTGCTCAACGTGATCATGGGGGCGAATCAGGAGCGCAAGGCGTTGGCAAGCGTCGCGGCTCTCGCCGAGCTTCAGGTGCCGATGGCGCGAGTGCGACGGGCGGATCGCGTGGAGGAGGTCGATGCGAGCGGACTGGTCCCCGGGGACATCCTGCTCCTCGAAGCCGGGGACATCGTCCCTGCCGATGCGCGAATCGTGGGGTCCGCGTCTCTCGAGGTGCAGGAGTCGTCGCTCACTGGTGAGAGCGCACCGATCGCCAAGGACGCGACCGCATTGCCTGACGCGGAGATGCCGCTTGGCGATCGGACGAACCTCGTGTTCCAGAACACGCAGGTCACCCGGGGCTCGGCGACGGTTGTGGTTGTTGCGACCGGGGCTGCGACGCAGATGGGTCACATCGCCGACATGGTGACGTCGACAAAGCGCGTGAAGTCACCTCTCCAGATTGAGCTCGATGGGCTCACGAGGATCTTTGGGTTCCTCGCATGGGGCGCAGTCGCGATCATTGCCGTGGTCGGCATCGCACGCGGTCAGGACACCGAGACGCTGGTCCTGCTCTGCATCACAACGGCGATTTCGGCGATACCGACGGGGCTCCCGACGTTCGTTCAGCTCATGTTGTCGTCGGGTGCGCAGCGCCTTGCCGAGCACAAGGCGGTGGTCAAGTCGCTCACCGACGTCGAAACGCTCGGTAGCACGACCGCAATCAACAGTGACAAGACCGGCACGTTGACGATGAACGCAATGACCGCCACCGCAATGCTCTCCGCCGGAGAGTGGTACACGATCGAGGGCAGAGGGTATGCGAAGAGCGGGGCGATTCTCGGCGCAGCCGGGAAGGCGACGCCTGACTTCGTTCGGCTCGGTCTTGGGCTGACGCTGTGCAGCGATGCGACCGTCGCTGACGACGAGTCGATCATCGGTGATCCCACGGAGGCAGCACTGGTTGTTCTCGCCGCCAAGATGGGCGTAGACGCCGAAGTGACACGCCGCAGCCTCCCGCGTGCGGCGGAGGTGCCTTTCGACTCCGAGTACAAGTTCATGGCCACCTTCCACGACACCCCATCAACGGCCACCGGAGCCATTGCACCATTTCCGCACTTCATGTGCGTGAAGGGTGCTCCTGACGTCGTGATCGATCGTTGCTCGGGTGCGGCGTGGGGTGGCGAGACTGCGCCGATCACGGATACCCGCGATGACCTCATCGCGGCCAACAAGGAGTTGTCGGAGAAGGGTCTGCGGGTTCTTGCCTTTGCAGTCAGGGGTCTGTCCGAAGATGAGTTCGCTGCAGCCCTTGGCGATCCGATGAGCGCTGTGACTGATCTCGACCTTGTGTCGCTGGTCGGCATCATTGATCCGCTGCGCACAGAGGCCAGGGACGCTGTTCACCAGGCCCACGCTGCCGGCATCGACGTACGGATGATCACGGGGGATCACACCATCACCGCGAGGGCCATTGCAGACGAACTTGGTCTTGGCCCTGGAGTCATCAACGGCACCGATCTCGCTGCACTCGACGACCACACAGTGATCGAGGAACTGCCCGAGCTCCACGTCTTCGGGAGGGTCTCTCCCGAAGACAAGGTGCGTCTGGCGAGGTTGATGCAGGAATCCGGAGAGGTCGTGGCCATGACGGGCGATGCCGTGAACGACGCCGCTGCTCTCAAGCAGGCTGACATCGGGGTGGCGATGGGGAGCGGCTCGGAAGTCACCAAGCAGGCGGGAAAGCTGATTCTCACCGACGACAACTTCGCCACTTTGGTGCGAGCGGTCGAACTCGGCCGCGACATCTATCGGCGCATCTCGTCGTACGTGAAGCTGCAACTCACGGTCCTGTCCTCGGTGCTCCAATTGATGCTGCTCGCCACGATCTTCAACATCAACGCGGGCGTCGCCCTTTTCCCGTCAGCTGCTGTTCGCCAAGTTCTTCGTGATTTCCACGGTGGTCGTTGGCTTCATCGTCGATGTGCCCGACCGGAGTGTCATGCAGCGACCTCCGCGCATGCCCGGCACGAAGATCGCAAGCCGAGCTCAGACGATCCGGTGGGCGATCGGCGGACTCTTGGTCGCCGCACCTGCGCTCGCGCTGCTCGAGTACGGACCTGATGAGCCCAGCACCACCAGTGGATCAGTGTCGATGACGATGGCGTTCGCTGTTGTTGCGATTGCAGGAGTCAACCTCGGCCTCGTGCTGCGACGCGAACGCGAGCCGTGGTGGTCAGCTCCGCTGTTCCCCTACATGGGATGGGTGATGCTCGGCTGGTTCCTGACACTTGCGGCGGTGGAGTTTGCCATCTTCCAGCGCCTCCTCACGACCGTCTCACTCAGCGGAGGCCAATGGGTGGCCGTGATCGCGCTCTCCCTCGTCAGTCCGCTGTACGTGGCAATCGACAAAGCGATCCAGGTGCGGCACGCCAGCACTTGACCCATTCGCCCCCCTCCCTTCAATCGCCGGGAGGAGGATCGCTGCCTCCACCACCGCGTTCGTGGGTGGCGGTGTGGTGGCGCCTGCAGCGCAGCGTGAGGTTGTCGAGGCTCGTGGGTCCGCCGTCCGCCCAGTGTTCGATGTGGTGG
>CAJQOW010000051.1 GCA_905480055.1 uncultured Acidimicrobiia bacterium | reverse complement strand
CGATCATCTCGGGGTCGACCATGCCTTGTGGGTCGGCACTCCGTACTACTCGAAGTGGAGACGCCAAGCCCTCAAGGAGGGAGCGGTGCCTGACGGAACCGTTGAGGAGGTCAACGCCTTTGGAGATCTCACCTCGGACATCCGTCGCGTCACCCTCCTGACGCACTTCAACGATCCGGTGAACAAGCTCAACGCATCCATGTTCTATCGCGAGCCCAGTTGGCTCATGGAGTCACCGCCGAAACCGGGCATCTCGCAGGATCAGATGTGGGTACCGGTCGTCACTGCCCTCCAGTCCATCGTCGACACCGTCAACGCCACGAACCCGACGCCGGGTGTGTTCCGCGCAACCGGCCACGACTATCGCCTTGATCTCCCTCAGGTCACGATCGCCGCCTATGGCCTGCAGGACCCATCCCCGGAACAATGGTCCAGGCTGATGCTCCACCTCCAAGCCGAAGAGAAACGCCGCCACGAAGCCATGAAGCTGGGCGATCAACCGCTGCGGGACGGGGAATCGGACTCAGCTGGCTGAGAACCTGAGCAAGCCGGGGAGCTTGGGGGCTCCGGGGCTCCAGGGCTCCAGGGCTCAGTTGTCAGTCCCCCTTTCAAGGGGGACGGCAGAGGAGCGCAGCGAAAGAACGCACGGCGTTCTTCTACGGGCCGCTCGCGGCCCGCACGATGCAGGGGGATGGTTCCACAGCAAGGCAATGCCACATTCGTGTTCGCAGGCTCACGCGCCCCCCTGGCTCACTGCGGGCCGCAAAGCGGCCCGTTGCCGAAACGCGCGGCGTTTCTGCTGCTCGGTGAGTTCGCCCGTCCCCCCCCCTAAAGGGAGGACTGCAAACCCAAGACTCCCAACTCTGGGCTCAGGGCTCACGGCCCAGGGCTCAAGGCTCAGGACTCAGGACTCATAACTCACAACCCGTCCCAGACGCGAGTGAGCGGCCCGCTGGGAACCGCTCACTCGTCTTGGAAACGCCTCTACTCAACCAATCCGTGAGCACACCGTTTCGGTGATCATGGCTGCGACCACATACGGGTCCGCATTGGCGTTTGGCCTGCGATCCTCGATGTAGCCCTTCTTGTCAACGCCGACCATCCATGGGATGCGGACTGACGCACCGCGGTCTGACACGCCGTAGCTGTACTCGGACCATGGGGCGGTCTCGTGCAAACCGGTTAGGCGCTGTTCGATACCTGCGCCATATACGGCAACGTGCTCCTGGGCGACCTCACCGAGGGCCTCGCATGCAGCGATGATGGGATCCCAACCCTCACGCATGGCCTTCGTTGAGAAGTTCGTGTGCATGCCCGCACCGTTCCAGTCGCCCTGCACGGGCTTCGGGTTGAGCGTTGCGGAGATGTCGTAGTCCTCGGCGATGCGATACAGCAACCAGCGTGCGAGCCAGACCTCATCACCAACCGCTACCGTGTCGACGGGGCCGATCTGGAATTCCCACTGTCCGATCATCACCTCGGCGTTCGTGCCCGAGATGGCCAGCCCGGCCTCCATGCATGCCCAGGTGTGATCCTCGACGATCTCACGGCCCCAGATCTCGTCTGCGCCGATTCCGCAGTAGTAGCCACCCTGGGGTGCAGGGAAGCCACCGATCGGCCAACCGTGGGGACGGCCGTCCTTGTAGAAGGTGTACTCCTGCTCCATCCCGAACCACGGCTCCTGGTCGCCGTACTTTTCGAGCGCCTCAGCAGCCGCAACCCTGGTGTTCGACTCGTGTGGGGTCATGTCGGTGTTCAGGACGTCACACAGGACCAGCTTGTCGTCGCCGCCACGAATGGGGTCGGGAACGATCCGTACCGGTCGCAGGACGCAGTCCGATGAGCTGCCTGGCGCCTGCTCCGTGGAAGATCCATCAAATCCCCAGATGGGGGGTGCGTCTCCGTCAGGCACGACCTTGGTCTTGGATCGCAGCAGTGCAGTCGGCTTTCGGCCATCGATCCAGATGTACTCCGCTCGATATGGCATTGTTCCTCGCTTTCAGCGGTGTTCTCGTAGCGCGCGCACGGGTGCGTCGACGCCTGAACAGGAGGGAACCGTGGGCCGGTTTCCCACGCGTAACCGGAGTGTGAACGCTGTGTTACGGAGGCTTGTTCGCCTGTGGACAAGACGAAAATGCAGCGTACGCTGTGGGTTCCTCACTCGGTGGAGTACCCATGGATCGCCAGCACGAATATGTCCTCAGCACCGTGAAAGAACGCGGCATCCGCTTCATTCGACTGTGGTTCACCGACGTCCAGGGGTTCTTGAAGTCGTTTGCAATCACTCCAGCCGAACTCCCCATCGCACTTGAGGAGGGGCTGTCGTTTGATGGCTCGGCGATTGACGGGTTCTCTCGCTCCCACGAGGCTGACATGCTGGCAAAGCCGGACCCGTCAACGTTCCAGGTGCTGCCGTGGAAGGACGACGAGACGGGTGTGGCAAGGATGTTCTGCGACATCGTGACCCCCGAAGGCGATCCGTTCCCCGGTGATCCTCGCTACGTGTTGCGACGCAACCTCCAGCGTGCTGCTGACCTTGGCTACTCGTTCTATGTGGCTCCGGAAATCGAGTACTTCTACTTCAAGGACGCGTCTTCACATCCCGTGGCGTTGGATCGTGGCGGCTACTTCGATCTGACACCTCTTGACGTCGCCCAGGAGTACCGTCGGTCCACAATCATGCTCCTCGAGCAGCTCGGGATTCCCGTGGCGTTCAGCCATCACGAGGTCTCGCCGTCACAGCACGAGCTCGATCTTCGCCACAACAACGCTCTGTCGATGGCCGACAACATCATCACGACCCGTCTGGCTGTCAAGGAAGTCGCGCTCGAGCACGACATCTACGCAACGTTCATGCCCAAGCCCCTCGAGAAGTTCGATGGGTCCGGTATGCACCTGCATCTGTCGCTGTTCCAGGACGATCAGAATGCCTTCCATGACGAAAGCGGGCTCTACGGGTTGTCCAGGGTCGGGCAGGGATTCATTGCAGGTCTGCTCACGCACGCCTCTGAGATCACCGCCATCACCAACCAGTGGGTGAATTCCTACAAGCGGCTGGTCGGCGGCTTCGATGCACCGATATTCGAGACCTGGGCGCGCAACGATCAGAGCGCTCTGGTGCGGGTGCCTGCGACGAAGAAGGGTAAGATCGATAGCACCCGGATCGAGTACCGGTCGCCTGACCCGGCGACCAATCCCTATCTGGCACTGTCGGTCATCCTTGCAGCCGGCCTTGCCGGGGTAGCGAACAACTACGAGCTGCCTCCCGAGACGGGATCGGATGTGCTGTCGATGTCTCGTGCCGAGCGCAAGGATGCAGGTGTACGCCACCTGCCACACACGCTGCGCGACGCGATCAAGGCCATGGAATCGTCAGAACTCGTACGCGAAGCGCTCGGGGACCATGTGTTCGAATGGTTCCTCAGGAACAAGCGGGCCGAGTGGGCCAGGTACGAGCAGCACGTGTCGCAGTACGAACTCGAGGAATACCTACCGGTGCTCTGATGTACATCGCCGTCTACCCAGAATCGCCCAGTCACTCCCTTACCGGTGCCGTCCTGAGTTCGGGCTATCAGCCGGTACCCGTTGTGGACGTCGCGGACGCATCCAGGAAGGAACCTTCCGAGGGCTGGCAGGCAGCGATCGTTGAACTTGGCGATCTCCCCGATCTCGCGATCACCGTCGCTGGAAAGCTTGCCGAGGAGTTGGCGATCCCCGTACTGGTTGTTGTAGACCGCACCATGACCCTCGACCTGCTGGAGGCCGACGGGTTCACTGACTTCATCCTCACGCCGCTCGACCCCACCGAGCTGAGGGTGCGGCTGAGCCAGATGGGATCGCTCGCTGCACCGAGCCCTGACGAACCGGTACTGCGGTATCACGACCTCGAGCTCAACACGGCTACCTACCAGGCGACCATCAATGGTGCGCCCAAGGACCTGACCTACATGGAGTACGAG
>CAJQOW010000050.1 GCA_905480055.1 uncultured Acidimicrobiia bacterium | reverse complement strand
CCTGGCTCGAGGACCTCGGGGGCAGGACGTAGCCCACGGGCGGCCGGGTGCCTATGTCGCAGGGCGGATCTCTTCGATCTCGGCCAGCAACCCGGCGCATCGCTTCTCGTTGGCGACCGCAATTCTGCCCCTGCCCTGGTACCAGGGCCCCCAGCTCGACTCAACCGAGATGGGTTCGCCATCGACCTTGTTGACAATGATGCCGCTTCCCCGGCCTCCCGTGTTGTCCTGAACGGACACGTCCACGATGTCGCGCCATGCCAGTTGCTCCGTTGCGAAGAGGTTCCTCACTTCCATGCCGTCACGGTCTGCAGTCGCCGTGATGCGAAGCGTGCGAAATGCAAACCAGCCGAGAGCGACAATCCCGCAAGAGGCAACCACCACCAGGAGTGCGCCACGGAAGCTGTCTGCGAGCGCGAAGAGGCCATACGCAGCAACAGCGAGGACAACCAGCATCGACACCTTGTTCACCAATGGCTGGTCGATGCGCAGGCTGGAATCCATCAAATGCACGTTACCTGCAGTGATTTGTGGACCGTGACTCAGGCGATGGGGCCAGAATCCGCGGGTAGGCTGGCCGGGAGCCAGGAGGTCGCATGAAGTTCTGTGCAGACGTGCCCAACTTCGGTGTCTGGTCCGACCCGAGGAGGTTCGCAGACTTCGCAGCACGGCTTGAAGCTGCGGGTTGGGACGGCATTTCGGTGTGGGATCACATCCTTGTCGAGGACGGGGTGGAGGTGGCTGATCCATGGGTGCTCCTCACCGCAGCCGCCATGGTGACCGATCGCATCAAGCTCATGTCGATGGTGACTCCCCTGCCCCGCAGGCATCCGTGGAAGCTTGCCAGGGAGTGTGTGAGCGTTGACATCGCAAGCGAAGGACGTTTGATTCTGGGTGTTGGCATTGGGTGGCCAACGGATCCGGAGTTCACCAGGTTCCACGGCCCGGAGGATCTGCGAACGCGTGCAGACATGCTCGACGAGGGCTTGGACATCCTGATGGGGCTGTGGACAGGTGAGCCGTTCGCATTCCACGGTGAGCACTACGACCTCGAGGAGGTGACGTTCATGCCAACGCCGGTCCAGGAACCTCGGATCCCGTTGTGGGCTGCCGCCATGTGGCCTTCTCGCCGACCAGTCAGGCGCGCCGCTCGACTCGACGGTGTCGCCCCGATCTTCTACGACATGGACACGGGCGAGTTCAGCCCACCGACGCCCGCGGGCATTGGTGAGATTGCAGAGTATGTGGGCGCCCACAGACCATCGGCTGATCCGTTCGATATCGCCGTCGCCGCCGCTCACTTCCCTGGCGAGGACATCTCCGACGAGGTCGCACAGTACGAAGCTGTTGGCACGACGTGGTGGCGAGACTCGTGGGTTCCCGGCATGGGTCCGACCGCTGATGAGTGGATGGCAGACGTGCTCGAGGGTCCACCGGATCGTTGAGCACGTGCAAGAGGCGCCAGGCCCAGTCGTGCCGGTGGTGTCGGCGTAGAGTCAGATGAGGAGGTGGATCGATGGCACACGGTATGGAATTCGACGAATCAGCCGCAGAGGGCGCATTTGCGACGATTGCAGCGTTGGCCGAGATCGAAGATCTCGACCACGTCGCCGATGCCTACCGCGAGACGATGCGGGCTGCCTATTGGGACGACAAGGATGTGCACATCGTCGTAGCTGTGGCCTATGCAGGGGTGAGCAGGCTCCTCACGGAGGCTGCTCGTGTCGGCGTCGACGACGAGACCGAATACACCCTGCGTTCGGCTGCGAAGGGACTCACCTACGACCTCGCTTCGTTTGCGTGGATCGGTTGGGACGAACCAGGTATTGAGCTCTCGTCCCCAGAGCGATCTGCCGGCCTTGCTGCTGCCCGAACGAACCTGTCCATGGCCTATGCGCTCGATAAGGGCGACCTGGCGATCTCGAGGGCCCACTGGATGCTCGGTGCCCACCTGCTGACGGCTGGCGATCTGGTGAATGCCATGGGGGCGTTCGAAGAGGCCGCGAGGTATGCCACGCTCGCCGAAGCACCAGCGGACGCCGCTCTCAGCGATGCGTTTCGTGCTCTCGCAGTTCTTGCTGCCGATCGGGCTACTGAGCCACAGTTCTCAGATTCCATGACCGTCTTGCGCTCGGTGGAGGGTGGCTCGGATCTTGCCCCGCAGGTGGACACAGCACGTCGAGTGATCGGCGCGTAGGCGAGGTTTGCATGCGGTACGCCATCTTCCTGAGGGCAATCAACGTCGGAAATCGGCGGATCAAGATGGCTGATCTTCGCTCGGCCTTTGTGGATGCCGGTTATGAAGACGTTGCGACGCACCTTGCATCCGGCAACGTCATCGTCACGTCCGCCACGAGGCCCGCAGAGGCGGCAGTCTGTGATGTAGTCGCGGATCGGTTTGGATTTGAATCTGAGGCATTCGTGCGGTCCCGATCCGAGGTGAGATCGATCCTGGACAGGATTCCCTGGAACCCGGAAACCGCAACGATCGAGGTGTCGTTCCTCGACACGATGCCATGTCAGGTAGCGGCACGGGACCTCGAGGCGACGGCGGTACCTCCCGAAGCGTTGGTCGTGAGCGAGCACGAGGTCTTCTTTCGCAGGGTCGGAGGAGGAGCCGAGACCGTGCACAAGGAGGAGACGACGGTCCGCATGCTGGGAGCGGTCACGACGCGGCGCGGTCTGCGCACAGTCCAGGGGCTCTACGCCCGATATCTCCAGCAAAAGCGGCGCCGTACCATGCGTCAATGAGCCCGGAACGATCCTCTCCAACGGTCATTGTGTCGCGCCAGGTGCCCGCAGACAGCGAAGACGCATTCGCTTCGTGGGTGGCGTCGTTGGTGAATGCTGCGTACCGATTCCCCGGGTATGTCGACTCCTTCGTGCAACGGCCAACCTCGAGCCAGCCGAACGAGTGGACCGTGGTCTACCGGTTCGTGGATGGTGAAGCCCTGGCTGCGTGGCTCTCATCGGATGTGCGACTCCAGCTCATAGCCGAAGGCAGGGATCTCATCGATGGAG
>CAJQOW010000049.1 GCA_905480055.1 uncultured Acidimicrobiia bacterium | reverse complement strand
CGGTATGGGCCAGGAACTCGTCGCCTGGCCCGAAGCCCACGGGCGCCATCCCGGCCTCGGCAAAGTGGCCGCCATCCGTAGCGAATCGCCAGACCTCCGTCGGTCGATCCTCTTTCAGCACCTCTCGACAGAGTTCTTCGGCGGCAATGATCGCGGGGTGATCGGCCGGCAGGATGTAGGCTGGATTGGCACCGGGTATGGGTCGGTCGAGCCCGGTGTAGGTGCGTCGCTCGATGACGGGAACGGTAATGTCGATCTCGGAGTCAGCGTGCCCGGGATTCTCGGCCAGGACCCGCGTCGCCACTGCTTCGAGCATGCAACGAGCATCCTCACCGGACTGCCCCGGGATGTTCCTCCAATCGCAGGTCTGCCAGACCTCACCGGGCACGACATTGGCGCTGGTTTGATCCGTGCGCAGGAGCGTTGGGGCCACGGTCGAGGGACCGAGGTCCGCGTCGGTCGGCATTTCCAGGCCCTCCAGACCCCCAAGGAAGAGGCCCAGGGCGTAGAGGGGGTTCACTCCCCGCTCCGGCACGCTGGCGTGAACGCTGCGCCCAGTGATGTGAACTACCAACTCGGTGCGTCCTCGGTGTCCTCGCCGCAGCGTGTTGTGGCTGGGTTCCCCGACGACGACCAGCGGAACGGGCAGGGTCTCGGCCAGGTGCCTGGCACCTACACCACCGATCTCCTCCTGTACAACCGCTGTCACCCAGACATCGCCCGGGGGTCTTTCGCCCCTCAGTAGACGAGCCACGCCGACGACCTGTGCAGCCATCGGTCCCTTGATGTCGACAGCTCCGCGTCCCCAGACCTTGTCGTCATGGATCTCGCCTCCGAAGGGTGGGTGCGGCCAACCGGCCGGGTCTCCCACGTCGACATGGTCGAGATGGGTGTTGAACATGAGGTCGGGAGCTTGTCCGCGGCCCTCGATCCGGCCCAGAACATTGCCCACCTCGTCAATCCGAACCTCGTCGTAGCCGAGGTCACGCATCTCGTTGGCGACGAGACTTGCCAGCTCTCCCTCGTGCCCGGGCAGGCTGAGGGTACGGATCATCTGTTGCAGCAAATCGACGCAGTGTTGCAGATCACCACTCATGTTCGGAAGTGTACCTCCGAGGAAGGTGAATCCACGCCCCAGACGGCGAGATGCGGCTAGCCCGATTCCTGTTACTGCGGTGTCTTCACCGGCGGTTCGGGGCGCTCGGGAAGGCTCCTGGGATCGGCATCCATCGCCGCGAGGAGCTCTTCGACGGCCCGCTCCAGCTGTGGATCTCGACCCTCGAGTAGGGACTTGGCGTCGTTGTGCACCTCGATGTCCGGAACTACGCCGACACCCTCGAGAATCCAGTTGCCCTCCGTGTCGTTGAGGCCGAACTCAGGCACGTTGACGCCGCCACCATCGATCAGATTTCCACGATTGGTAATGCCGACGACCCCACCCCAGGAGCGCTTGCCAACGAGCAGACCGAGACCCGCTTCCCGAAAGAAGTGCGGGAACATGTCGCCATCGGAGGCCGAATCCTCATCGAGCAGACAGATCAAGTGTCCCATGTTGGCCCGCCCCGGATAGGTCCCCGGCGAAGTGCTGTTGCGGCTGAATCGCGTGCCGATGGGTTGCCGCATCAGTCTCTCGACAACCATCTCGGAGACATTGCCGCCCCCGTTGCCGCGCGCGTCGATCACTATGCCCTCCTTGCGGAGCTGCGGGTAGTACCACTTGATGAACTCCTGGATACCGCTGGCTCCCATGTCGGGCAGGTGCATGTAGCCCAACCTGCCCCCACTGAGCTCATCGACCCGGCGGTGGTTGTCCAGCTGCATGGCGAGGTAGCGCAAGCTGCGCTCCTGCGTGATCGGCTTGTAGGAGATGGTGCGGGCGCCCGACATCGACGGGGTGCTGTTGACTGTCAGCTCCACCGCGCGATCGGCCTTGTGCTGCAGGAGCTCGTAGGGCGACGTTTCGCCCAGCAGCTCGTGGCCGTCGATCGCCAAGACGTAGTCTCCATCCTGAATGTCGATGCCGATCTCGGTCAGGGGAGAGCGATAGCCGTCCTCTTCATTATGACCGGGCAGGATCTTGGCGATGCGATAGCGGTTGGAAGCTCGATCGAGCTCGAACTCGGCGCCAGGTAGCGCTCCGCCTGGGCGCTCGGGTATCTCGAAATCGCCACCCGCGATGTAGGCGTGCCCCACCCCGAGCTCGGAGATCATCTCGCTGATCAGGTAGTTGAGATCCGAACGATGGGCGACGTGCGCCAGCCACGGTTCGTACTGAGCCCTCAAGCCCTCCCAGTCGTAGCCGTGCATGTTGTCGACATAGAAGAAGTCCCGGTACCGCCGCCAGACCTCGTTGAAGATCTGGGCCCACTCCTCTTCCGGAATGCGATCCACCTTCAGTCCGGAGATCGACACGGCTTTGGCGGAGTCCTTGCCCCCCGGGTCCACGTCGTAGAGCTTGTAGCTGCCGTTGTGTCCAACCAAGACCTTCTTGCCGTCGTGTGACAGCGCGTAGCCCGAGATGTCCTCAGCCAGAGTCGAGGCTTCCCGCTTTTCGAACGAGAACAGGTTCAGGGAGCTCTTCACGTCCGAGCTGCGCCCGTAGTAGCCGGCCCCGGCGCGCACATAGACGAGGTTGCCTTCGACTGTATTCAGACCCGTGTAGTTGTCGGCCTCGACTGGGATTCGAGCGACACGATTGCCCAGACTCTCGAAGTCGATGCTGATCGCGCTCTTGCTCTCGTCGGCGTCTGCCTCGTCATCATCTTCGCCCTCTTCGTCCTTGTCCTCGTCGAAGGTGACCTCGTCACTCTCGGGAGCGAACGGGTGCTCGACATCGTTGCGAAGGGCGAGCGCATAGATGAAGGTCTCCCGGTCGGTGGCGAAGTTCCATTCGATGGCAGAGATCTGTGGCGCGTAGGCCCGGTCCGACATGTAGTAGAGGTAGTCGCCGCTCGGATCCCAGACTGGCTCGAAGTCATTGAACATGTCCGTCGTGATCTTCCGGGTCTGGCCATCGGCCACGCTCCAGATGTGGATCGAGCTGAAGGTGCCGCCGACGTTCCAGTCGTTGACGACTCCCATTGAGAAGGCCAGGTGACCGCCGTTGGGCGACCAGGCGTGGTCGAAGATCAGCACCTCGGGGTCGTCCGCGACCTCTGTGATCCCCTTGGTCGAGACGTCGACCACGTAAAGCTTGCCGTGTTTGTCACTGAAGGCGATGCGCTCGCCGTCGGGCGACCACCGCAAGGCGTATCGCATCGCCGCTCCGTTGTCGGTGAGCTGCTCCGGTTCGCCAGTGCCTGCCTGGTCGACGAGGAAGATCTCTTCTTCGCCAGTGATGTCGGAGATATAGGCGATCTTGCTGCCGTCCGGCGACCAGCTGGCCCATTTGTCGTGGGCGTTGGAGCTCCGGGTCAGGTTTCGGGTGGGACCTTTCTCGATCGGCACCGTGAACACATCTCCCCGGGCCACGAAGAGCGCACGTTCACCTTTCGGGCTCAGTGAGTAGCCCTCGATGAGACTTTCCACGCCGATGCGTGAGGGACGCTTCCACAGGCCGTCGTCCGGAACGTTGACGGCAAGCGGTGCCGAGGTACCAGTGGCGATGTTGTAGATGTGCAGCTCGCCGTCGAGCTCGTAGACGATTCGACTCTCGCCATCGTCGCCTGGCCACCGGATGTCCCATAGATCCTCCTCGGTCAGCTGCTCGATGACCTGGGTGCGGGTGTCATAGGCGAACAAGTTGTTACGGCCGTCGCGGTCGGAGGTGAAGTAGATCTTGTCGCCGATCCACATCGGATCGCGATCGGCGCG
>CAJQOW010000048.1 GCA_905480055.1 uncultured Acidimicrobiia bacterium | reverse complement strand
CCACCGAGGTGAGGGCGCCAACGGGGCACAGCTGCACCGTGTTGCCCGAGAAGTACGACTTGAACGGCTCGTCGGGGAAGGTCTGGATCTGGACATGGTTGCCCCGATCGATGAAGGTGAGCAGCGGATCCCCAGCGATGTCGTCGGCCACGCGCACACACCGGTCGCACAGCACGCAGCGCTCGCGATCGAGGAGCACGATGTCGGAGACACTGATTGGTTTCTTGAATGTCCGCTTCTGCTCGACGAATCGGCTCTCGCCCGGTCCCCAGTTCATCGTTTGGTCCTGGAGCGGGCACTCGCCACCCTTGTCACAGATCGGACAATCGAGCGGATGGTTGATCAGCAGGAACTCGAGTACGCCCTCCTGGGCCTTTTTGACCACGGCGGATTCGGTGTCGACGACCATGCCATCGGATACGGGGAGGGTGCACGAAGGCACAAGCGCCTTCCCGCGTGGCCCTTCGACCTCGACGAGGCACATGCGGCACTTGCCGACCGGGTCCAGCTTGCTGTGGTAGCAGAAGCGCGGAATGTACTCGCCGACGGATTCGGCTGCCGCTATCAGTTCCTGACCGGGGGCCACGTCGTGGCTGACCCCGTTGATGGTGATGGCAACGGTGTTTGCGGCGTCAGGCACGTGCAGCCTCCACCGCAGGGAGCATTGCCTCGACCTCGTCCCTGAAGTACCGGAGGATCGAAGCGACCGGAGCAGTAGCGGAGGGACCCAGCGGGCAGATCGTCGTCATGGCTGGCGGCCAACCGAGTCCTGGTGAGATGTTGTCCGAGACGTCCCACAACAGGTCGAGATCCTCACTGCGACCACGGCCGTCGAGAATGCGAGTGAGGATGTCTTCGAGCCAACTGGTTCCTTCACGGCACGGCGTGCATTGGCCACACGACTCGTGAGCGAAGAATCTCACGATGCTCCGCGCCGCTGCGACGACGTTGGTGGTGTCATCCATCACAACAACTGCGCCTGCACCAATCATGGACCCATTGGCACCGACCTCGTCGATTTCAACCAAGGTGTCGAGGTGCTTGGAAGGGACGAACCACGGCGCTGATGCGCCGCCAGGGATCCAGGCCTTGAGCTTTCGGTCGCCGGGAATGCCGCCACCGATCTCATAGATCAGGTCCGACCATGTCATGCCCATGACGATCTCGTAATTTCCCGGCTTGTTGATGTGGCCCGAGATGCTCATCATCTTGGTCCCCGCAGACCGCTCCGGGCCGATGGCTGCGTACGCAGCACCGCCGTTGAGTGTGATCCACGGGACGTTGGAGATCGACTCGACGTTGTTGACGATGGTGGGCTTGGCGTAAAGGCCTTCAACTGCAGGGAAGGGAGGCTTCAGGCGCGGCTCCCCACGACGACCCTCGAGGCTGTTGAGCAGTGCTGTTTCCTCGCCACAGATGTACGCACCACCTCCGAGGTGGATCGTGACATCGAGATCGAACCCGCTGCCGAGGATATCGGTCCCGAAGAATCCGGCTTCGGTGGCTTCTTCGAGGGCTCGATACAGACGTCGTGCGCCCTTCGGATACTCGCCGCGGACATAGATGAATGCATGGCTGACTCCGAGCGCATACGACGCAATTGCCATGCCCTCGAGCAATTGGTGGGGGTCTCGCTCGATGAGTTGACGGTCGTTGAATGTGCCGGGCTCGGATTCGTCGCAGTTGACGACGAGGTACCTCGGTGTCGAGTCAGCGAGGAAGCCCCACTTGACGCCCATCGGGAACCCAGCGCCTCCCCTGCCACGCATGTTCGAAGCCTTGACCTCGTCGATGATCTGCTCCTGGGTCATCCCGCGCAGCGCCTTGCGCAATGCGTCGTAGCCATCAGTGGCCAGGTACCGCTCCAGCGTGTGGCTGTCCGAGGGATGCGCATCCATCCTGGTGGTGAGGATCGTCTCGGTCATCGACCCTCCTGTACAGATCCGAGTGGTTGGAAGGCCGGGACGGCTGCAATTGCGCCCTCGGGATCACTCGGTCCCCAGTCGAAGGAGCGTTGCCCTCCGAAGAGTTGTTGCATCTCATCGGCAAGCACAACCGCGGGTCGAGAACCAGCGAGCCACTCGACGAGGGCAGTCGCCGTCTCCGGCGTCAAGCCCTCGACGGTCTCGTAGTTGACTTGGATCGCCGGAGCCCCACCGCATGCTCCGATGCATTCAGCACGCTCAACCGAGATGACGAATTCGTCTCCGTCGTCATCCGCCGCATCTGCAGCCGAGGTGACCGCATCGAGAACGGCATCGCCGTCGAGGAGGTGGCACGAGATCGAGGTGCACACGGATACGTGGTACCGACCGACGTCTTCTCGTTTGAACATGGTGTAGAACGAGGCAACGGACTGGACCTGCGCTGCAGTGATGCCAACCAGGTCAGCAACCTCACGCATCGCATCGCTGCTCACGTAGGCGTGCTCGAGGCTCGCAAGGTACAGGAGCGGCATGATGGCTGATCGAGGCTCTGGGTAGGTCGCGAGGATCGCCTCGGCGCGTTCTTGGTTTGCTGCGCTCCAGTGGGCCGTCGGACTGGTCATCGGTCGACATCTCCGAGGACGGGGTCTGCCGACGCAAGGGCGGCAACAACGTCTGCAACCAGCGAGTCTGTCATCATCGCGGGTAGCGCCTGGACGGCGGCAAACGAGGGTGCCCGCCAGTGCATCCGCCAAGGCCTGGCACCACCCTTGGAGACAAGGTGGCAACCCACCTCGCCGCGCGGCCCCTCGACGGACTGGTACGCGGTGCCCGGTGGCACGGTGATGCCCTCGGTGAACAGCTTGAAGTGGTGGATCAGCGCTTCCATCGATTCGTCGATGCGTTTGCGCGGTGGAGGGGTGACCTTGGGATCTGGCGTCCGGTAGTCGCCGAGGGGCATCGAGTCGACGACCTGCTCCACGATGCCGAGCGACTGGCGGATCTCTTCGATGCGAACCTCATACCGGTCGTGGACGTCACCGTGCAGCCCGGTTGGCACGGTGAACTCGTATTAATCGATGCCGCAATACGGCATTTGCTTCCGCAGATCCCAGTTGAGTCCGGAAGCACGTGCGATCGGCCCGGTCACGCCGTACTGCTTGCACTCATCCGGGAGGATGACGCCGACGCCCATCGTGCGATCGAGGAAGATGGGGTTCTCGTTGAGGAGCTCTTCGTACTCATCCACGCCCTCATTCACCAGGGTGATGAGGTTTGCGATGTCAGCTTGCCATCCGTCGGGAAGGTCAGCAGCAACGCCGCCCGGCCTGATGTAGTTGTGGTTCATGCGCAGGCCGGTGGTCTTCTCGAAGAAGTCGAGGCAGACCTCGCGCTCGCGCCATCCGTAGATCATCATCGACAGCGCACCGATGTCCATCCCCATCGTGGCGGCCCACAGCAAGTGGCTCGACACCCGGTTCAGCTCGGTCATCAGCACCCTGATTGCATCGGCTCGTGGGGGCACATCAATGCCGAGGAGCTGTTCTACTGCGAGTGAGTAGGCAAGTTCGTTGTGAAACGGAGCCAGGTAGTCCATCCGGGTGACATTTGTGGAGCCCTGTGCGTAGTTGAGGGTCTCAGCTGTCTTCTCCATACCGGTGTGGAGGTACCCGATGATGGGCTTGACCCGCCGGATTGTCTCGCCCTCGAGTTCGAGTTGGAGGCGCAGAACTCCGTGGGTCGAAGGATGCTGGGGCCCCATGTTGATGATCT
>CAJQOW010000047.1 GCA_905480055.1 uncultured Acidimicrobiia bacterium | reverse complement strand
CGACCACAATTCCACCTGGCTCAACCTGCTGTTCCTTCTTGCCCTGGCGCTCGTGCCCTACGCCTCCTCAGCCCTTGGGGAATACTCCAACGAAGCTACGGCGCTGCATCTCTACGGCGCTGTGCTGATCGCAGCGGCCTTGCTGCGGGTGGCACTGGACTACTACTTCAAATCTCACCCGGGGCTGTTGTGGGTCCAGAGGAGCAAGGAAAGCCATCTACTCACTTCGGCGATCAGCTGGTCGATGATCGTGGTGTATGTGATAGCCATGCTGATCGCAAGCTGGAATACCACCGTCAGCTTGATCCTCTACTTCTCCATCCCTGTGCTGTACTTCATCGTCGTGGCTGGCCTCAAGGCAGATAGCCGCACCACGGCGAGCGCCGACGACCTCGACTAGCCTCACCGGACACCCCAGCACCGAGAAGGTCTCACCTGCGACGACCGGAGAGAGCAGCATGACCACCTATTCCGTGACTCGAACCATTGCGGCCCCGGCGGATCGACTCTGGGCGCTGCTCACCAGTGCCCCTGCGTACACCGATTGGAACCCCACCATCGTGTCACTGGACGGTGCCATCGAAGAGGGGAACACGATTGCCCTCGTGTCGACCCTGAACCCCAGCCGCACCTTCAAACTGAAGGTGAGCCACGTCAACGCACCTCGATCGATGGTGTGGTCCGACGGCATGCCGCTCGGGCTATTCAAAGGCGTCCGCACGTTCACGCTTGACGAAGCTGATGGCGTCACCACCTTCGGCATGGAGGAGGTCCACAGCGGACTATTGGAACCGCTGATCTCCAAGTCCATCCCCGACATGACCGAGTCATTCGAAGAGTTCGCAGACGGCCTCAAGGCCGCTGCTGAATCAGCCTGAATCAGGCCCTACCCGGTACGGCGGCTGGAACCGCCAGGCATCAGTAGAGGAACATCCCTGCGATCACAGCGCAGGTCAGGATTGCCATCACGCCGATCGCCGACAGCTGAACCCACGCCGGGAACGTCCGAGGCGAGTGCATGGCCGCCCTCTCTGACTCAGTTTCGCTGTGGGATTCCATAGGGAGATCGTAGCCACCAAGCGCCCACACGAACACGACACCAGGGTTGTGGGCGTGTATGCCTTCAACGCAAGATGAGCGCCGCGGTGAGCCGCTCACTGTCGTTGGTGCCAATGCGAAACACCTTGCCGTCAGCCAGCTCGAGTTCCACGGCGTCGAGCCCCCAGATGTTGTACATCCAGCCATTGCTGATGTTGCGGACACCCAAACCCTGCCACCAGTTGTTGCGGACCTCTCGCACCGCAACAACATCGGTGTGCGCCACCACCTTCTTGGGAGAGCCATAACCAAAGGCAGCAGTCACGTTCTCGGCGTCTACGGTCACCTCGAGCCGACTGAATGCCAAGACGACGAAGAACAGCACGACGAGGAACACCACGGTGGCCACGGTGACCCACACAGCCTCATCGTCTTCAGACTCGCCCACACCGACGATGACCACGACAGTCATGACAGTCGAGAAGATGAGGTACAGCAGCCAGGTCCACCCCCACTGCACATGCTTGTAGGCCATGTCTCCATTGTGACACTGCTGCCGCAACGTCGAGTCTCCACGATCCGCTACCGTCACCGACCATGACACCTCTCCCCTCCTACAAAGACGACCTCCGGGCTGCCTACGACGCCGATGTGGAACGCCGGAACGCTATGACGCCAGCACCATGGCGAACGAACACCATCGACTCCTTCGCAGAGACCCTCCTATCCGAGGGAGCCAACTCCGTGATCGAACTGGGGAGTGGTACAGGGCAGCTCGCGCAGCACATGGCGAACCACGGGCTCGTCGTCACTGCTGTCGACATCTCTCCCGGAAACGTTGCTGCGTCTGCAGCTCGCGGCGTCACCGCAGTCGAAGCAGACTTCGCCGACCTGCCATTCCCAGACGAGGCGTTCGACGGCGCCTTCGGGATCCACTCCCTCATTCATGTGCCCCACGACGAGCTCCCGGGCGTGTTCACCGAGATTCGCAGAATCCTCAAACCGGGCGCACCCCTACTCATGGTCGTGTGGGGAGGCGAACGGCACGAAGGAACGTTCGACCACGAATGGCTCAATCCACCGCGCTACTTCAGCTTCTACACCCACGACCAGGCGCGAGCGCTCGAGACTCCGGGCTTCTCGATGGAAGACTTCACCACCTTCGCTGTCGACGAGTCAGACATGGATGTGCAGGTCATCACACTGCGAGCCCGCTAGCGGGCGCCGCGGTCTCACCGACCTCTCAGGTTCGTTTCAGGCTGGCTTCAGGTGGTCCTGCCACCATAGGTAATGCCTCCCTCCAGCGAAGCGCCTCGGTCTCCACCCGGGGCGCTTCGTCGCGTTCAGCGCCCATTGCACAGGAGCGTCGCGACAGCTCCGCGAGTTTGCAAAAATGGGAGCGTGAGCACATGGACCGCACTCCGTTCGCCACTGGCGGCCGCTGGCTTGCTGACGGGCCAGTTGATGCACGCCGCCTACCGTGACGACCTCCCGAGCCTCGAGAATCAGGACCCATCCGGTGTGTTCGGTAGCCCTGATGCACCACCGCTGCGGATCGTCTTCCTCGGTGACAGCTCGGTCACGGCCCCAGGCGTGGACCCACTCGACAGCTCGTGGCCGCGCCAGGCTGCCATCCACCTCGCCGACCGGTTCCACGTCGACGCACTCTCGGTCGCCGTTGGCGGCTCCAAGGTGCGCAACGTCCTCGAGAGCCAAATCGGCGACGCCCTCGCCTTCCGGCCTGACATCGCCTATGTGTCCATCGGCTCGAACGACGCACTCCGAGGTAGCGCAGTGCCCCGATTCGAGCAGGACTACGACGCGATGGTGAACAGGCTCCACGCAGCCGTGCCAGCTGTTGGACTGTCCGGTGTCGGGGACTTGGGAACCATTCCGAGGCTTCCCCACCTGGCTCGCGGGATTGCCCGCGTGCGGTCTCGGGCCATCAATCACGCGATTTCCAGGGTCGCCGCCCAGTACCCGAGGGCGATCAAGTCGAACGCCTGGGATGTGATGGTCGGCGTGTTCGATGGCAACCCGATGATGTTCGGAGAAGACCACTTCCACGCATCCACCGAGGGGCACCTCGTGTTTGCGTCGGTCGCACGACCATTCGCCGACCGTTTGGTCAACATCTGGCAGGAGACCCTTGCCAGCGAGGGCGGCTCAGCTACTCCTCAATGAAGTGCTTGATCATCGAGGTGACCGTCCCGATCGCACCCGTGTTGATCCCCTCGGGGATGATGATGTCTGCGTACCGCTTCGAGGGTTCGACGAATTGGTAGTGCATCGGGCGGACGGTCTTCTGATACTGATCGAGAACCGATTCCACTGTACGGCCACGCTCGACGATGTCACGCTCCAACCGACGCATCAATCGGATGTCGGGCTCGGTGTCGATGTAGACGCGCACATCAAATCGATTCCGTAGCTCAGGGTCTGCAAGCACGAGGATTCCCTCGACGATGACCGCCCTTTCCGGACTCAGTCGATAGGTCTGGTCGGTCCGTTCGTGCGTCGAGAAGTCGTAGATGGGGCGTTCAATCGACGATCCGTTCCGCAATGCATCGAGATGGTCGGTCAAGAGCTCCATCTCGATCGAATCAGGATGGTCGTAGTTCGTCTTCGCCCGTTCCTCGGGACTGAGATCCGGTTGATCGCGGTAGTAGGCATCCTGCTGGAGGTAGACAACCTTTTCCCTGCCAACGAGGTCGACAACGCTGCGGGCGATTGTCGTC
>CAJQOW010000046.1 GCA_905480055.1 uncultured Acidimicrobiia bacterium | reverse complement strand
TCCACGAAGCCACCCTGCACTACCCGCCCGAAACGGCATATGGATCGTCGTACTTCATGCTCATCGGATTGCACGCATTCCACGTGATCACGGGCATGATCGCGCTGATCATCGTGTTCATCCTCGGGATTCGCGGGTACTTCGGGTCCACGAACTACTGGGGCGTGGAAGGTGCGGTGAAGTACTGGCACTTCGTCGACCTCGCATGGGTGTTCATCTACCCGACGCTCTACCTCCTGTGAGCTGTACCGTTTCTCGATGACCTCCACCAGAGAACGACCCTCCAACAAGAAGGTCTACTCGCCACGCAGGCGCATCGTCGAAGCCGTCGTCATCATCGGTGCGTCCGTTCTTCTCGTCTTCGCTCTGTCGTCCATTGCGCTCCTCATCTACACCGAGGGGAGCAGGGACCCGACGGTCCACACCGTCGAGATTCCACCCGGATCGTGGGAACTCATCGAGCAGGGAGAGAACCCGCTCGATATCCCGCCGAGTTGGACGTTCTACGCCGATGACACCCTTGTGCTCGACAACCAGGACTCCGTGGTCCACACGCTTGGCAACTGGGTCGTTCCTCCGAACACGATCCAAGCGTTTGAACTCCAGCCGGCGTACGGCGGTTTCTTCACGTGCAGCCTGCACCCATCCGGTGCGATCACACTGAGCATCCAGCCAAGGGACTACGACTTCGGGCTGGTGGCCATTCCCACGTTCGGGTTCGGTATTGCCCTTGGCGTCGTGATCGTCATTGGCCTGTCCGTGATGCGGGCGCTCGATCACGACGAGGACGAGTGGCTCCACGAGGCAATCGATGGGTCGCCGATCGATCGATCGGCAATGGACGATGCGTTGGACGACCTCTCCTAGGGAATGGCCCGCCTAGGCTCAGCGTTGGACTCCTGACCGACCAGAAGGATTGCAATGCCCATCAACGCCCTTCCCGGAGATTGGATGCAAACCAGGGCTTCACTCCAGGCATATGCGCATGCCCTCACCGCCTTTCCCCGGGCAGCCGCCCCAGAGGATCCCCGATGGTCGCATGTTGCAATGGATCCAACTGCAACGGGTTTCGCATCTGCGCCCACACCATTGTCAGACGGCACCGTGCTGGATTCCGAGATCGACTTGATCGGGCACGTGATCGTCGTCTCGGCTGGGGAGGATCGACTGGTATTCGACCTCAGCGAGGGACCTTCTCCCCGGCAGGTCGGCGATGCGATCGTGGCCCTCGTCCAGAAACATGGCTCCGCCATCGCTGTGGACGGGGATCGGTTCTCGGACGAAGCGACCCAGACCTACGACTCGGCAGCTGCTTCAGCATTTCTTGATGCCTCCAACGTATTCATCGCAGCGGTGCGCAGGGTCAACGGCGCCCTCGAGGGTGAGATCGCTGGGCCTCACCTGTGGCCACATGGCTTTGACATTGCGACGGAATGGTTCTCTCCGAGGACCGTCGAATGCAACGGCAACGAGGCCAATGCCCAGATCGCGATGGGCTGGTACCCGACCAATGAGGCGTACATCTATGTCAATCCGTGGCCGTTCAAGGATGGTTTCGCCGATGTCGAACTGCCTGCAGGGGCCGTGTGGCACAGGGGCAGCTGGGAGGGAGCCAAGCTGGACATACCTGAGGGTTCCGCGATCTCTCCCGATGATGTCATCGCCGTCGGAGCTGCCGTCCACTCCGGTACGCGTGGCTCTCTGGGTACGTAGCGGTCTCGCCCACGACCGCTGCATGTGGTAGACAAGGGCATGTCCTTTCCAGCGCCCTTCTATCGATGGCGACCGCATCCCTGGCACGGCCTAGCGAGCGGTCCGGACGCTCCGGTGATTGTGAATGCGTTCGTTGAGATCACTCCGTACGACGTCGTCAAATACGAGGTCGACAAGGAAACCGGCTACCTCAAGGTGGATCGCCCCCAGAGCGGCTCGAGCTCCCCGCCCGCGCTCTACGGTTTCATCCCGCGAACGTACTGCGGGAGTGGCGTCGCCGCGCTGATCGATGGTGTCGACAAAGCAGACGGCGACCCTCTCGATATCTGTGTGCTGTCGGAACGGCCGATCAACCGTACAGAGGTGATCATGAAGGCAAGGGTTGTTGGGGGAATCCAGATGATCGACCACGACGAGGCCGATGACAAGATCATCGCTGTGCTCAACGAGGATCCTGTGTGGGCCGACACGATCGACATCGCGGACCTGCCCGAGTCCATGGTTGACCGGCTTGTCCACTACTTCGCCTCGTACAAGACGCTTCCTGGTCGAGAATCGAGAGTCAGCATTCCGCAGGTCTACGGAAACGACCACGCTCGCAAGGTGGTCACCGCCGCAATGGAGGACTACCTGGATATGTTTGGCGGCGACGATCGCTGAGGGGGAAGCGGCCGATCGAGGGGGCGGGCCGCTGCTGGTCGAGCCCCATCCTCTCTCTGATGAGGAAGTGGAATCTCGCGTCAAGCAGGGCCTGGTCAACGAGAGCGGAGCGAAGGAGTCTCGCTCAGTAGCCAGCATCCTGAGAGCGAACATCTTCACGCGCTTCAACGCGATCATCTCAGCGATGCTGGTCGTGATCTTCGTGTTCGGCGAACCAGCAGACGCCATGTTCGGCCTCGTAATGGTGTTCAACGCTCTCATCGGCATCGTGCAGGAGCTCAGGGCGAAGCGGACGCTCGATCGCCTCACTGTCCTCGTGGCTCCAACTGCAGCCGTCCTCCGGACGAGAGGTGTCGAGGAGATTCCCGCAGATGAGGTCGTTTTGGACGACCTCATCATCGTTGCACGAGGTCAACAGGTCCCGGTCGATGCGGTGGTCATCGACTGCGATGCAATGGAGGTCTCTGAAGCGCTCCTAACGGGTGAAGCGGACGCCATCATCAAGCACGAGGGCGACACGGTGCTGAGTGGGAGCTTCGTTGTGGCGGGTACCGCCACCTGTCTCGTGACTGCCGTCGGCCCCGAGGCGTACGCCAACCAACTTGCCGCAGAGGCGAAGAAGTTCACCCTTGCACGGTCCGATCTTGCGGCTTCGATCGACCAGATCCTGCGGATCGTCACTTGGCTCATCGTCCCGACATCTGCGCTCTTGCTGTGGAGTCAGCTCCAAGCGGGCAACACGGTCGCGGACGCTGCGGTCTCCACGGTGGCAGGCGTTGTCGCCATGGTTCCCCAGGGACTCGTACTCCTTGTCTCAATGGCGTTCGCTGTCGCAGTCATCAATCTTGGGCGTCTGAACGTGCTTGTTCAAGAGCTTCCCGCGGTGGAGACGCTCGCACGGGTCGATGTCCTGTGTGTCGACAAGACCGGAACGCTGACAGATGGCGGGATCACATTCGGGTCGTTCGAAGTCGTCGGCGACAGCGGTGCTGACGCGGAACACAACCTCGCAGCGATCGCCAACGCGGATGCCGATCCGAACCCCACGATGGTCGCGCTTGCCCATGCATTCCCACCAACGGTCGAACGCGAGGTGACGGATCGCATACCGTTCTCGTCGGAACGCAAGCTGTCTGCCGTGGCCTTTTCTGATGGGTCCGGATGGGTAGTGGGCGCTCCCGAGATCGTGCTCGCAGGCAAAGCGCTGCCTGCGCTGGATGAAAAGGTCCGCAGGCTTGCGGGTCAAGGACGAAGAGCGGTTCTCGTGGGCAGGTGCGACCCTGCCTCGATCGCCGCCGGCGAGATCTCGAATGTTGATCCCACATATCTGCTCGAGTTTGTCGAACAGCTTCGGCCAGACGCCCACGAGACGGTGGATTACTTCACCGAACAAGGCGTCACCCTGAAGGTGATCTCCGGTGACTCACCCGACACCGTGGCCGCCGTCGCCCGATCCGCAGGCATCGCCGGCACGGGCACCGTGGATGCCCGCACGATGCCAGATGACCCGGCGGCATTCGCGTCCGCAGCAGAAGCGACCACCGTTTTCGGGAGGGTGACACCGGAACGCAAGCGGCAGCTGGTCAACGTCTACATGGCCGACAGTCACGTTGTTGCGATGACCGGAGACGGTGTCAACGACGTGCTCGCCGTCAAGGACGCCGATCTCGGCATCGCGATGGGCGCGGGATCAGGCGCAACCAGGGCAGTGAGCCAGATCGTGCTGTTGGACAACAAGTTCTCCGCCCTGCCCCACGTTGTTGCGGAGGGGCGACGGGTTGTGGCGAACATGGAACGGGTGTCGTCGCTGTTCCTGACGAAGACCGTCTACGCCACGATCCTGGCGATCGCCATCGGCTTCGTCGGCCTCGCCTTCCCGTTCCTCCCTCGTCATCTCACGCTGATCGGATCGCTCACCATCGGTATACCAGCGTTCTTCCTGTCGTTCGAGCCCCGCGACCGACCAATCCGCGACGGCTTCATGCAACGGGTTCTCGCCTTCGCCCTGCCGGCCGGGGTCGTTACGGGATTGGCGACCTTTCTTGTCTATGGCGTATCTCGCACCGAATCGCTCGGGCTCACGCTCGAGCAGTCCCGGACCGCAGCCACCACGCTCATGGTCGTGCTCGGTTTGGTGGTGCTGTACGAACTCATCGAGCCACCGGAAGTCCATCACCTGGTGATGATCGGTGGCCTCTTTGTGACCTACCTCTTCGTGTTGGCTGTCCCGTTTCTGCGGGACCTGTTCAGCCTCACGGTGCCCGCATGGCAGGCCTGGCTGGTTATCGCCGCAGTAGCCCTCGTTGCAGGCCTGGCGCTGAAGCTCCTGTGGACCCTGGGGCAGCGGTTTGTTGTGGCAAGGTATGGGATCGATGTGTCCTGACCTCCTAGGGTGGTGCCCGTGAAGAGCGCCATGACGAGAAGCGACCGCATCATCAAGCGACTTGTCAGTTGGATGGTTGCTGGTCTGTATCACCGAGTGGAGGTGCGCCAGCCCCATGACTTGACCGCTTCTGGTCCGGAACTCGCCAATGCAAGCCACTTCGGCGGATTCGTTGATCCCGTGCTGCTCGTCTATTCCATGGACCGGGTGCCGAGGTTCATCGCTCGGGATGTGATCTGGAGATTCGCACCTGCGCGTTGGGTCATGAACTGGGTCGGTGCGATCCCGGTGCACAAGCCCGAGGACAAGGGTGCCAGAACGTCGAACGACCAGATGTTCGCAAGCACCTACACCGCACTGCACGATGGCCAGCTCGTCTGCATCTTTCCCGAAGGGATCACGGTGGATGATCCCCAGATCGCTGCGATCAAAACGGGATCTGCGAGGATTGCCCTCGGGGCACGGGCGAACGGTGTCGAAGGCATCCGCTTGCTCAGCGCTGGCATCCACTATGAGAACAAGGCAGCGCTTCGCTCGGATGTATTCGTCAACATCGGATGGGAAGTCGATCTCGACGCGAACATCGATCGGTACGTCGAACCGGGCACGGCTGCAGACGCCTCGAACCACGCGGCGGTCAAGAAGCTCACTGGCGACATGGAGG
>CAJQOW010000045.1 GCA_905480055.1 uncultured Acidimicrobiia bacterium | reverse complement strand
GTACGCGCGCTCGACGGTGTGAGCCTCGAGATCGCAGACGGCGAGCTCGTCTCCATCGTTGGCCCGTCGGGAAGCGGGAAGTCAACGCTCTTGCACGTCATCGGCACCCTCGACAGGGCTTCCGAGGGCGAGGTGCATGTGGCGGGCTTCGACCTCGCCACGCTCAACGACAAGAGCCTGTCGGCACTCCGTTCGCAACACATCGGGTTCGTCTTCCAACAGTTCTTCCTCCTGGCGGGAGAGACCGCCCTCGACAACGTCGCCGACGGCATGCTGTACACGGGCATGCCCCTGGCGGAACGCCGCAACCTGGCCCACGCCGCACTCGACAAGGTGGGCCTGTCCCACCGGGCAGACCACATGGCGACGAAACTCTCCGGTGGTGAGCGACAGCGTGTCGCAATTGCTAGGGCATTGATCGGCAATCCGAGGATTGTCCTTGCCGATGAGCCGACAGGGAATCTCGACAGCAAATCGGGTGCTGCGATCGTAAACCTGGTTGAAGAGCTCAACCGGGAGGGGACCACGATCGTCGTAATCACCCACGACAGGTCGATCGCTGACCAGTTTCCTCGTCAGGTCGAGCTGCTCGATGGCAGGATCGAGCGTGACACTGGTGTGGGACGATGACCACCGCAACAGATCAACGACCGGAGATCGCTCCGTCGAAGATGACAGCGGCAGACACCATGCGCGCCGCTGGGATCGGCCTACGAACCCGCAGGCTGAGATCGATCCTTTCGGCACTGGGCATCATGATCGGCATTGGTGCGATGGTCGCGGTGCTCGGCCTGTCCGAGTCGTCCAAGTCCGACCTGCTCTCACAGCTTGACCGCCTCGGCACCAACATGCTCCAGGTACAGGCTGGTACAGGCATCGGTCTCGGTCCCGGAACCTTGCCCGAGGAGGCCCCGTCGATGGTGGCTCGCATCGGACCGGTGGACACTGTTGCCGCCGTCGCCGAGGTTTCGACCGCAAACGTCTACAAGAACGACCTGGTCCCCAGTGGGCAGTCCGGGGGCCTGTCCGTGATGGTCGCTGATCCGAACCTGCTCGCCACGCTCCAAGGAGCGATGGAGCACGGCGTGTTCCTCGACGAGGCAACGCCCGACTACCCCGTGACCGTATTGGGTGCAGTTGCCGCCGAACGCCTCGGTATCTCCACCCTCGACACGCCGACCCGTGTGTGGCTCGGCAGCGAATGGTTCACGGTGATCGGCATCATGGATGGGCTGGAGCTTTCCCCCGATCTCGACCGTGCCGCCCTGGTGAGTGCTGACGCCGCAGAGGCATACCTGGAGAAGGATCTCGTCCCTTCGACGATCTACGTACGAACCTCGCCGGCATCCGTTGACGATGTCCGCAACGTCATGGCAGCCACCGTGAACCCCGAAAACCCCGACCAGGTCGAGGTCACGAGACCATCCGATGCACTCGAAGCGAGGGAAGCCGCTGAGTCCGCCCTGACAAATCTGTTCCTCGGCCTCGGTGCCGTTGCGCTCCTCGTCGGAGGTGTCGGCATCGCCAACGTCATGGTGATTTCCGTTCTCGAGCGTCGAGGAGAAATCGGTCTGAGGCGTGCGCTCGGTGCAACCAAGCGACACATCTCGCTCCAGTTCCTCGGGGAGTCTCTGCTTCTGGCCGGCATCGGCGGGCTCGGAGGTGTGCTCCTCGGCGCGGCCGTGACAGCTGGATACTCCGTGCTTCAGGGATGGGATGTCTTGATTCCTTCGATCGCAATAATCGGCGGGTTCGTGGCAGCACTGGTCATCGGAGCTATTGCTGGCTTGTACCCGGCGATGCGAGCAGCTCGGGTATCACCGACCGAGGCCCTGAGGACACTGTGACCGTCCCTCTGGTTTCCGAGATTCGGCTGTAGCCTTGCCGCCCATGGTCAGATCTCGTACCTACACCGCGCTCGTTGCCGTCCTGCTCGCGCTCGCCCTCGTTGCGACGGCGTGCGACTCCGGAAGCGACGCGTCGTCAACGTCGACCGGCGCCACCGGCTCGGAGACGTCGAGCACGACAACAACGGTTCCGCCGGTCACCTCGATTCCTCCGGACTCCGTGCCGGGGACGGCTTCAGCGTCGATCCCTCCGGAGGTCGAGGCGCAGATGCGCTCCGACATCGGCGTGATCATCCTCGATGTCGAGGAATCCAGGGGACTGCCCTTCCTCGAGGTTCCGACCATCACGATCCTTGATGAGGCCGAGTTCACCGAGCGGGTCAACACCATGCTCCGCAATGACATCGACCAAGACGAGATTGCCGGCAGCGATGCCCTCTTCACGCTGCTGGGCATGCTCGATTCCGACGATGACCTCTTCGAGATGATCGTGACGCTCTACACCGAGCAAGTCGCAGGGTTCTACGACGGCGATGCCAAGGAGATGGTGGTGCCCGTGAGTGCCGACGGCATCACCCCGCTTCAAGAAATCGTCGTTGCACACGAGCTCGTCCATGCCCTGACCGATCAGCACTTCGAGTTCAATACCGAATTCGAACGGCTCATCGACGAGGGGATCGGAGATGACGCAACCGCGTTTCAGGCACTTATCGAGGGCGATGCGAGCTACCAGCAGTTCCTGTACCTCGAGTCCTTCGACCCGGCGAAGGCCGCACAGGCTGCACTCGAAGCGATCAGCATCGACAGCTCAACGCTTGCCGCAGCACCGGCGTGGCTCCAGCGCGATCTCACCTTCCCCTACGAACAGGGACTCATCTTCACGGAATTCGTCATGGAACAGAACGGCCTCAAGGGCGTTGACGAGGCCTACCAGTAGCCACCAACGACGTCCGAACAGATCCTCGATCCGAACAAGTACTTCCGCAACGAGGGTCCACTGCCACTCGAAGCACTCACGGTTGAACTGCCAGGGTGGGAGTTGTTCGACGAGGCGACCTTCGGCCAGTGGGGGACATCGCTCGTCCTGCTCGAAACCCTCACGCCAGGTGAGTTGTCG
>CAJQOW010000044.1 GCA_905480055.1 uncultured Acidimicrobiia bacterium | reverse complement strand
CCCTTCGATCGCTGTCGATCGTGGCTTACATGGGCGGTGTTGAGCTCGATCTCACACAGGCAACGATCGTTGATGGAGCGCTGATATCAGTGAGGGCGTACATGGGCGGCGTCGACATCGTCGTACCTGAGGGCTGGCGTGTGGAGACGACCACGACGGTGTTCATGGGCGGCGTGGGCAACAAGACCAATCCGGACTTTGTACCAGAGAGCGCTCCACTGCTCGTGATCGATGTGACCGCCGTGATGGGCGGCGTCGACATCCACTTGGCCAAGGCTGACTGATGGCCGTCGATATTGCTTCGACGATCACCTACCTCAAGGACCATGCGATGGAGCATGGGTTCCATGTCCACGATGAGCGCCACTTCGTCGAAACCTTCACGCTGCGACAGGCGTGGGAAATCGACGTCCACCCGGCCGAAGCCTGTTCAGGCCCCCTCGACCTGCACATTTCGATAGACGTCGAGCCGAGGTTGCTCCTCAAGTTCGAGGACGTGCTCAACGAAACCCCGGACATTCCTGAGGACCCCGATGGGGACTACTCCGTCACCTTCTACTTCAACTGGTCCCTGCCACCCATGCAGCGACCTCCGGACCTGATCGTGCTGAGCGCCGAACTCGCTGGCATCGGCGGGATCGACCTGCCCATCGAGGTACGGTCCGTCAGATCCATGGCAGCGTTGTCCGCCGCCGACGATGAGCACCTCTCAGTGGTGGGCGTTGTCAGCAGATCACTCGTTGATCTCATGTTCAAGCAGGATTCGCTCTGCGATGTGCTGGACCGCGTCCACGCGGTGAGCATGTACATGGTCGAGCACGCGGACGAGTGGACAGACGACGTCTGATCACTCGTAGGAGATCGCCTCGAGCACGTTGAGCTTGGCTGCTCGCTGCGATGGCCAGATGGCGAACAACACGGCGAGGATTGCGGTCGCCGCCACCCAGATCACCAGCGTGACCACCGGGATGACGAAGGAGGTGAACCCTTCATCGCGCAGAGGAATGAACACCGCCCAGGCGAAGCCGATCCCGAGGATGACGCCCAGTGTCGCGCCGAACGCTGCGATGATCGAGGCCTCCGTGAGGATCATCCTCCGTGTCTGGCCACGATCGAGTCCGACCGCCCGCAGGAGCCCAATCTCCCTGGTCCGTTCGTGAACTGCCAGGGTCATGGTGTTGGTGACACCGATGAGGGCGATGATCACGGTGAGAGCCAGCAATCCGGTGAACAGTCCGAGGAGGGAGTTGATCTGTCCCGAGATGTCATCCTGGAACTCTTCGAGCGTCTTGACCTCGATCGTGGGGATCTCGTCGGTTATCGGCTCGATGGCGGCCTTGCCGGCTTCGAGTGATACACCGTCTGCAAGCTGGACATAGACCTGCGTGTCGGCGTCTGACTCGAACCCCTTTTCGTATCCACCTCGCGAGAGGGTGAATCCGTCGGCAAATGAGCCGTCAACGAGTCCCTCGACGGTGAGTACGGCCGGGCCGGTGGCTTCGAACAACACATTCAGTTGGGTCCCGACCGTCCACTCGCGGTCTTCGGCAGTACCGATGTCGACAACAACACCGTCCTCGCTTGGAAGTGCGATGCCGTCGACGGCGAACACGTCGAAGAAGTCCAAAGCGTTGTCTGAAACTCCGGTAACGAACGTCTCTTCCTCTCCCGTGCCGTCTGCATCCTCGGTGACGATGATCATCGGCCCTTGTTGGATCTGAGCTACCGCCGAGACCTCGGGGAGCGCTTCGATGTCCGATGCGACCTGTGAGCTGAACCCTGCCGACAGATCAAAGGTGTTCGATGGGAGGACGATGAGATCTGCCTCGACGCCGGTGTCGAGCACGTCGTCGATCGTTCCCGAGATCGAAGCCGCAAGAACGGACACCAACGTGATGAGTGCGATACCGACCATGATCGCTGCGGATGTCGCCGATACGCGCCTGGGATCACGTCCGGCGTTGCGCTGTGCCAGTTTGCCTGAAGCGCCGAAGATCCATGCGAACGGTGCGCCGATGACGGTGGCGGCTGGAATCGCAAACAGGGCAGACAACACGTACGCCCCAAGGATGATCACGATTGCTCCGAGGCCGATGAGGCCGAGCTGACTCGCGGTGCCAGGGATGTCCGCGATGAGACCGGTGAGTAGGAGACCCACACCCACCAACGTCACGATCGTTCCGATGATCGCCCTGGTGGTGAAGGCCTTGCGCGGTGGTGTCGCAGCCCCTTCGTTCATCGCTGCAACGGGAGGAACCCGGGATGCCTGTACCGCTGGAACCAGTGACGACAGGATCGTCACACCGAGGCCAACGACCAACCCAACGATGATCGTTCGCGGAGCGAGTACCAACGATCCGCTCGGGAGTGCGATTCCGAAGCCCTCGAGCGCGGCTCGGAGAACCATTGCAAGGCCGATGCCGACAAAGATCCCGATGATGGAGGCGATCAGTCCGACGATTGCGGCCTCGAGGAGTACGACGCGGAGTGTCTGGCTACGGGTCGATCCGATGGCTCGCATCAGCGCAAGTTCCCTGAGCCGCTGCACGACAACGATCCGGAACGTGTTGTAGATGATGA
>CAJQOW010000043.1 GCA_905480055.1 uncultured Acidimicrobiia bacterium | reverse complement strand
CAAGGAGTTCTGCGCGTTCCTGGAGCGAGGTCACGTTGTCTCCGTACTCGGTGATGGCCTCACCGAGCTTGTCGATGCGCCAATGGAGGTTGTAGAGCTCGCCGGTGATCCGCTCCAGCTCCTCGATACCTTCCTCGAGCTCTGCGTCGGCGGCTCGGAGTTGTTCGAGCGCGCGCTCTTCCTCCGCCTTCGCGTTGTCGACACTGCTCTTGGACTGAGCGGTCGCGGGAAGCGGTGCCGCTGCAACGATGGCGATCATGAGCAGCGGGAGCAAGAGCTTGGGGTTTCGCAGATACTTCATGCGGAACACGCAAGGCTAGCGTCGGCGACTAGGTAGCGGCCAGCGTGAGCGGGCTTCAGCGAACCGTGAACGACAACTTCACGGTTGACTCGTAGCGAACGATCCTTCCGTCTTCCACTGAGCCTGTCTGGCGTACGACCTCCACCGAGACGATGCCGTTGATGGATTCTGCCGCCTTGGCTACCGCCTTGTCGACTGCGTCATTGAAGCTCTCGGTCGAGACTCCCATGATCTCGATGATTTTCAGTGCACTGGAATCGAGCTGATCTGGCATGTGACCTCCCTGGGGCGATGCTAGGTGGCAGCGATGGGTGACGAAGTACGCTGTGGTGCTGTGCAAGAGGAAGTCTCCTTCGCCCCGAGAAGTCGCTCAGTTCCGCCGATCTCCGGTGGGATCCTGGCGCTCACCTATCCCGCGGTTCTCATCATCGTCGCCCTGAGCGTGGGGTTCCGGCGCGGCGGAGACATGACCGAGTTTGCGGCGACGCTCGCTGCGACCGTTCTGTTCCTCATTGCTGCGCCGACATCCTGGGTGTTGTCCTTCTCGTTCATCGAGGTGACTCGGTTCACGGTGATCGTGTTCGGCATCGTGACGTCTGCCCCGTTGTGGTACGTCCTCGGGGTTGCCGTGGCGAGGAGTTCGCCGGATTGGATGACGTGGATCCGCAGATATGCCGTCGTGTGTGTGGTGTGGACAGCGCTGAACCTGGTCCTGTTCGGCATTATCGCCGCCGCTGCTGGGTGACCCTGCCAGCAGGCTGTCACTCGCTCGATTCGGCGTCGATACCGGGCCTGAGGTGCTCCTCGAGCGCTTGCGTATCAGCCTCGGACCATCCAGATGGCGGTACAACGGCAGCCCAACCGCTCACGAAATCGATGGAGTAGTTGTGGCCGAATCCGGGCCCTGCGCTGAACCCGGCCATCAGATCGGCTGAAACCTGTCCCCAGGTGAGGATGGGGAACCAACCGACGTCAGGTGAGACGTCGTACCCGACGGGGTCGTTCACCCATTCCGGTCGGGACCACATCGTTGCCAGATCCCAGTACCCCACGGGATCAGACGGATGGTGGAAGTACAGCGCACGTGGCTTCTCCCACTGCCCCGAGCCCACACGTTCGGGGTCTTCAGGGAGATTGGCCACACGCACGGTTGTCCCAGCGTCGTACAACGGTCTCCACACGGGTGAGTCGTCCTCGCGAGCGGTGAGGATCTCCTGCCAGATCGGGTTCAAAGCCGTTGGCCCGGTCATCAGTGCCCCGCTCGCCTGGGTGAGGTTGGCCAAGGAAGCGTCGACGTTCGGTGCCGCCATCGCGGTCTCCAACCCGAGCGATCCGAGGCTCTCGCCGAAGAGGATCAATTGGGGACGAGGTTCAGGAAGGGCCTCCCACCAATCAATGACCGCGGTGTTGATGGCAACGCCTGCTTCGCCTGCGAGCTCGGTGCCGACCAGAAACTGGATCCAACTCGGTAGGAAGGAGTACTGCATGGCAGCGATGGCCGTGTCGCCTGCGTGCATCAGTTCCAGCGCACGCGCCGCATCAGGATCGACCCAGCCGGTTCCGGTGGTGGTCACCGAGACCACGACCGCTCGGTTTGCTGCGCCGGTGCGATCGAGTTCGTCGACGACCAGGGCAGCGGCTGCTTCGAGCGATGGCGCTGAGTCCAAACCGGCATAGACCCGGATCGGCTCGGTGGCGGTGCCAGAGCCGGTGAAGGACTCGATCGCTTCGAGCGATGGTGCGCCTGCCACGAAGTTCCTTCCCTCATAACCGAGTGAGTCCCATGCGACGATCGATTCGGGCGAACCGGAGACGAGGGGGCTCATCGGCTGTGTGACATCTGGTGGCGTTCCTGAGTCTGCGGCACCGAACCGAGCGTCCGCCCAGTTGACCATGCCCTTGCCGATGACATCGACACTCAGGACGCCAACGATCAGGGCGAACAGCACAACCGTCACGACCCACGCCAGCCATCGGGGCATGAACCGCTGTGCGAAGAACTCGGCACGCTTGACGAGGTAGAACGTGATCCGGCCGAGGAGAAACGCGATCATGAAGATGACAACAGACAGCAGCACCATCGGGACCAGGGTGAACCATCCAACGTGTTCCAGCCCGACGAGGTCGCGCGAGGCGTTCTGAACAGGCACCCATCGGCCCAGACCGATGATCGCGGCGGCCACGAAAGCGACGCCGAGTGCGATCCACGCCACCCTCCGCACCGCGGGCGACATCGGGCTGAGTGAGGTCAAACCGACAAGGGATCGCGTCACCCGACCGACCGTTGTCCCTATGAGGTAACCGATCGCTACCCCAAGTCCGGTGATGACCGCCTGCATCACCCACCAGCGCGGGAGGAGGGATGGCGGCAGCGAGAACCAGAAGAACACCAATGCGCCGACCAGTCCGCCGAAGCTGGGTCGGCGCAGTACAACAGTCCCGAAGTGCGGGCGTTTGCGTTCGGCTTGGGCCGGTTCGGACGAGACCGTGGAGGTCATGAGAACGGGGTGCCGGAGTCGGCAATCGGAAGGAGGTTGTCGTCACGTCGCCTCATGGGAGGTCCAATCGAGATACTGCCGCCACGATGTGCGCGGCGCTCGCGCGGTACTCGGCAAGGTCTCGGCCGTACGGATCAGCGATAGCGTGCGGATGGTCGAGCAGCCTGATGCTCCCCGGCGGAAGGTCGGGAAAGGCGCGTTTGGCAGCGATGAGGTGTTCCTGCTCCATCCCGAACACCAGATCCGGCACGGGGGCCTCGTACAGCGGCGTAGCAACATGATCGGTGAGGTCGAGGCCGTGTTCCATGGCAATCTCACGCATCATCAGGGTCGATTGTTGGCCGCGAACAGCAACGCTTCCTGCGCTCGAGACACGGATGGCCACATCTGCGAAGCGCTCAGCAGCAGCAGCTTCGGCAAGCGGTGATCGGCAGATGTTGCCTGAGCACACCATCAGGATGCTGGTGGTCGGGGTGTCGGTCACGTGTCCGCGCTGTACTTCTCGGATGCTTCGACGAACGCCTCGAACAGTTCGTGCGAGGGACCGTGGTCCCTGACCCCGAGGAACTCGGGATGCCACTGGACAGCAATCAGTGGCCACGATGTATCGACCGGCTCGATGGCCTCGACCGTGCCGTCCGGTGCTGAAGCCACGACTCGCAGGCCCTCACCAACTTCCTCAACGGCTTGGTGGTGGATCGAGTTGATCTTGTGCATGCCTGGACCGATGATCGAGGCGATCCAACAGTCGTCTTCCACCAGGGTGTCCGAATGCGGCTCGTATGCGCCTTCACCTGTGATGTCATGGCCGTGGGCACCTCGGTGCGATGGCAGATCCTGCACGAGCGTGCCGCCGAGCGCCACGTTCACGACCTGGAGGCCTCTGCATATCGCCATGGTTGGCATTCGGCGTGACATCGCCCGACGCACGATCTCGAGTTCGAATTCGTCCCGTTCGTCGTCGACGCCCTGGACCTCCTCGTGACGGTCGGCGCCGTAACGCTCAGGATTCACATCGCCACCGCCCGTGATCAGGAGACCATCGATGCGGTCCATGACATGATCCATGAGTTCTGCCTCAACCGGGACGAGGACGACGGGAATGCCCCCACCCTTGCGCACGGAGTCGCTGTACGTGTGGGTCGTCAGGTAGGCACGGACCTTGGTCCCTGCTGCGGGTACCTCTTGGGGACGCCCCGTTATTCCGATGATTGGCGGCATGGGGGGATGTTAGGAAAGAAGACGCACGCACGTCGACGGGCGTCAAGGCGCGGATTCTCCTATCCTGCAGCGGTCGGTGCGGCACGCAGGGTGTTGCGCACGGAACATCCCTGTTCCCACGTCCCGTTTTCAAGTCACAGAGGTTTCCACTCCATGGGTTCGCTGATCAAGAAGCGTCGCAAGAAGATGAGCAAGCACAAATACCGCAAACGCCTGAAGGCCAATCGCCACAAGCGCAAGAAGTAGCTGCTCGAATGCCTCCCTCCGGGGAGGCATTCTTGGTTTCTGAGCCCTCCGACGGGTGACTAGTCATCTCTGCCGTCAGGCAATGTGTCTAGTCCCCATCCTCGTTGATGCCGATGTACGCGGCAGGACATCACATCGTGGGCCACACGTGGCCCCGAGCCAGCACTGAGGAGTAGGAGCATCATCATGACCAGAGGAACAGCGAGTAGCCGTGTGAAGGTGATCGGGATCGTCGCAGCGATCTTCCTTCTCCTTCCCGTAGCCGCGCTGGCCGGCCAGCGTTTCGATGACGTCGGCGACGACAACATCTTCCAAGCCGACATCGAGTGGCTTGCCGATGCGGGCGTCACGCGGGGATGCAACCCGCCTGCAAACACTGAGTTCTGCCCGGAGAGCAACGTGACTCGCCAGCAGATGGCGGCATTCATGCATCGACTGGCTGTCAACCGCGTCGTGGATGCGGCAACCGTCGAGGGCTATACCGCCGAACAGCTCATGGGTGCAACGGGTCCCCAGGGTGACAAGGGCGATACGGGTGCCACGGGTGCCACGGGTCCCCAAGGTGACAAGGGCGACACAGGCGAAACCGGTGCCGCAGGTGCAACGGGTCCCCAAGGTGACAAGGGCGATACAGGCGAAACCGGTGCCGCAGGTGC
>CAJQOW010000042.1 GCA_905480055.1 uncultured Acidimicrobiia bacterium | reverse complement strand
ACGATCGAGATGAAGATCAGCAGGTTGAGCGCAGGGAGCTGGGCGTTCACATCGGTGTAGCTCGCACCGAACACCTGGCCGCGTCCTGAGTAGAGAAGCTCCCACTTGTCGAACTGATATCCGAGCGCCTTCATGAGTGCGATCAGTGCAAGCAGGATCGAGATGTGGGCCTTGACGGCGTCAGATGTCCGCTGACCGGGCGTCCCGATCTTGATACCACCGTTGAGGTAGTGGGCGGCAACAACGAGCAAGGTGGACACGAGCAGAAGCTGGAACACCCACCCGTAGACGTCTCGATAGAACGGCAGGTCGAACACGTACAGCGATATGTCGTTGGAGAAGATCGGATCGACGACGCCGAAGTCGACCGCGTTGCGCCAGATCAGGAAGTCTTGCCACCACACCGCAGCGCCAAGGCCGATGAGCAGCCCAAAGAACACCGCAAACAACGTCCTGACGAGGGTGGCCCGAGGCTCGATCCACTCCTGATAGCGCTCGAGGAGCTCCTCGTCCGGTGCGCCGGTCATGGCACCCAGACGGGGCGACAGCCGGTCGGCCAACCAGAGGTTCAGCCAGAAGAACAGGAAGGCAACAAGGCTTGCGCCGAGAACGAGCCACACCCTCGTGAAGGTGAGTGTGGACCAGATCCCGGACCAGCCAAGGCCGTCATACCAAAGGAAGTCTGTGTAGAGCGTGGCGAGCCATCGTCCGAATATCAGGAGCAGGAAGATCGCCACAACCACGATCGTGATGATCCGGCGCACGCCAGAACCTTGGCGGTAGTTGATGGGTTCGCGGTTGATCACCGACGGGATTCTATGGCGACTGCAGCGTTGCGCGTCGGCGCACGCCTAGGAGCCATCGTGACTGGCTGCGGCGAGCTCCGCGACGCGGCGTTCTGCTTCGTCCGACCGCCAGGTCCGGAACACCTTGCTCGTTGCTGCGGCGAGTTCGCGTTCGCCCGCTCCGGAAGCTCTGCTTCGTTCCATGGCGGAGCTCACGGCGTCGTACAGATCGGTGCCGAAGGCACTCGACGCAGAGGTGTCCGTTTCCCCTGTCGCTGCGAGCGTGAGCTCTGCGAACGCATCGTCGAAGCGGTCGGTGAATGCTTCGTCCGGCATCCACTCGCCATCGTTACGCAGGTGTTCGAGGGCCTCATTCTGAAGATCAACAAGCGTGCGCTTGATGGAGCGCAACGCGGCATTCTGGATGGGAATGAGCGTCGCCGCCGTGTCCGCCGTCCGCACGGAAGGTTCGGGTGTCGACACGAACGCGACTGGCTCGGGGTCGGGCTCTGCCGTTGGAGGTTCCGCGACCTCCTTCGCTGGCGGAGCCTCGCTGTGACTGTCGTCCGACGTGCCGGTGGATGGGGTCCGCAGTTGGGCAAACAATGATCCAAGGTCGTCGCTACCGGATGCCGCCGGAGTGCTCGGCGGCTCAGGAACGGCGTCCTCGACCGGAACGGGCGGAGCGGCTTCGGGTTCATCCGATGCGGTCGCATCGTCAGGAGTTTCCTCCGCTTGGTCGGCTTCGACCCCGCCGGCAGCCACCGCCTCAACCTCGTCGTCAATCTCGACTTGGGCCTCGACAGCAGCAACGGTTTCGTCGGGTATGTCAGCCTCAGCACTGACCGCGGCACTGGTCTCGGCATTGGCCTCAGGACTGGTCTCGGCGTCCGACGGTGTCGGAAGGGGAGCCTCATCCACGGCGATGTCTGGCGCACCGATCGCGTCAATATCGGCGATCACCTCATCCACAGTGTCCGCATTGTCTGACTCGACGGAGACTTGGTCGGCCACCGGGCTCTCCACCGCACGCATTGCGGCAACCTCGGCTACGAGCTCCTCTGCGTCGACTGGGCGCATTGGCCTCACCCGCGTCGGAGCAACGATCTTCACCGACCCACCATCCGAGGTGTGGTGGGTCCGACCGGGATCAAGGTCCTCGGCCACAACCTCGGGCTCCTCCGGCCCCTCCAGTTCGAGCTTGCGCGACTCGATCTCGGTTTCGAGCTCGCCGATGGATGCTCTCGTGGCCTCGAGCTCGGCCAGCAACTCAGAACGCCTGTCTTCGAGCGCACGGGCTCGCTCTTGGGCGAGTTCGGCCTGTTGCCCGGCGGCAGCGAGCACTCCATCGCTCTCGATACGAGCGCCATCGATGATCTGTTCTGCCTCTGCTCGCGCGGCACGCAGCATCTCGTCGCGGTCCCTCTTTGCGTCGCCTGTGAGCCTGATCGCCTCGCGCTCGGCCTCTGCGCGAACGAACAGGGCTTCTTCCTTTGCGGCAGAAACAATCGACTGGGCCTCAGCGGTGGCGGACGACAGCAAGGAACTCCCTTCGTTCCATGCCGAGGCACGCAAGGACTGGGTCTGTTCGGTCGCATCGACAACCATGCCCGAGCTCTCGGTCTCCGCTGCGGTTCTCCAGGCGTCTGCGTCCTTCGTGGCCCTCGAGCGGATACCTTCAGCTGCTGAGCGCGCTGCTTCGAGGATGTCTGCCACTTCGCCGCCGATCGTGTGCAGCTCGAGTGCCAGCGCCTCTTGCTCATCGATTCCGATGGCAATACCGGCCTGAGTCGACGCGGCCAACTCGTCCTGCAGGATCTCGATCTGGCTGCCGAGGTCACTGAGGAATTGCTCGACCTGGCCGCGCTCGTAGCCCTTGCGGACCACGTCGAACCGGCGAGTGCGAATCTGGCCCGGGGTGAGTTCATCGGCCATGGACGGGAGCGTACCTGTGGACCTGCCCGAGTCCGCGGATTGTCTAGAGGGTTTCGAGGAACGCCAGTGCGTCTTCGATGGTCTCGACGCGCACGATCTCGATGTCATCTCCAGCAGCGTCGATCGCATCCTCGTAGTTCGCAGCGGGGACCAGGACAGCCCTGGAGCCGGCGTCGATGGCTCCGTAGACCTTCTGGCGAATACCGCCGATCGGGCCAACGGTGCCGTCCTTTGCGATCGTTCCAGTCCCTGCGATCCGTTCGCCCTTGGTGATTTCACCCTCGGTGAGCTGATCCATGATCTGGAGCGTGAACATCATTCCTGCGGAAGGGCCGCCGATGTTCTGCGAGTCGATCTCGACCAGCACCGGGAACTCAACGATCGGCTCGTTGTTGTCCAAGAGGACACCGATCAGCGGCCGATTCGGATCATCAGGGTGCGGGCCGAGCGTCAGCTCGAGCCTCGTTGGGTCGAACTGGTCAACCGCATCCTCCGACACCGGACGCTGAACAAGCATCTCGATGACCTCTCCGACGGAGAGATCAGTCAGCTGGGCGATGATGTCGCTGCGGAATGCAACCGTCTGCCCTTCCATCTCCGTGATCACATCGTTCGGGAAGAGCACACCGTCTGCCGCGGAGTCCGGGACCGTTTCGATCACGAGGGCTCCGGTACCCACGAGTGTCACCTCGTAGCCAAGTTGGGTCAGCGCCACGAAGGTCGCGTCGTTCTTGGACTCCTCCATGGCGGCGAGGCCCTCACGGCGAAGCTGTTCCGGGCTGATACCTACGGGCCGGATGTTCTCCCTGGGTCGGAGATCGACTGACTCATCCACCTGGGCGGCTGCCCATAAGACGTTCGCCTCTTTCAACGAGACGGTGAGGAAGAAGAGCTCGCCATCCTCGGACACGACTCCATCTTCGACCGTGACGAAGTCGGACGTGTCATAGACGGGGCCCGGGCTGAGGGTGTAGTACGGAACGGTCATCGGCCATGCGATCGCGATGGCGATTCCGATCACCATCAGAACGCCAGCGACGATCCACGGCCACTTGGGATACGGGGCAGTGGGACGCACGGATTCCGGCACGTCGAC
>CAJQOW010000041.1 GCA_905480055.1 uncultured Acidimicrobiia bacterium | reverse complement strand
GAGGCCCCGGTGATCATGGAGCCGGGCACAGTCGAGCAGAACCGAGAACGGTGGATCCAGGAATGGACGGAAATCGCACGTTCGGCGGGGTAAGACGCCTCGGCCCCATCGGGACCGCCGCGGTCATCGCCGTCCCGGCGCTCTTCCTCGGATACTTCTACGCGTACCCGCTCATCTCGATCGCGATTCGCGGCCTGACGACCGATGGTGCCCTTGACCTCTCGGTGATCGGCGACATCGTGAGCGACCCGTCGCTCCAGGGTGTTGCGCTGTTCACGGTGTACCAGGCCCTGCTGTCAACCTTGCTGACCATCCTCATCGGGTTGCCGACGGCTTGGGTGTTTGCTCGATTCACCTTCCCGGGGAAGAGGATCCTGTCAGCGGCGACGCTCGTGCCGTTCGTTCTGCCAACTCTGGTGGTTGGGACCACCTTTCTCAACGTGCTTGGGCCGAGAAGTGTCCTGGGCGTAGACCTGTCCGGAACGCTGTGGATCATCCTGATCGCCCATGTGTTCTACAACTTTGCGATCGTCGTTCGGGGAGTCGGGTCATATTGGGCACGCATCGATCCGCGTATCGAGGAGGCAGCCCGATCGTTGGGCGCCTCGCCGTGGACAGCGTTTCGCACCGTAACCCTCCCGCTCCTCCGGCCAGCCATTGCATCCACCAGCTCGCTGGTGTTCCTGTTCTCGTTCACGTCATTTGGCGTCGTGCTGCTGCTCGGGGACCTCTCGCACTCCACCATCGAGGTCGAGATCTGGCGCCAGGCGACCGCCTTCCTCCGAGTGGACGTGGCTTCGACCCTCGCGGTCCTACAACTCATTGGGGTAGGGGTCATTCTGCTCCTCTACGGGCGTTTCGAGCGGCGAACGCGGGCAGAGTTCCGACACAACGTGATTGCCCCGCAACACCCCCGCGGTCGGCGTCAACGCACCGTGGTCGCCATCATCCTGACGTCGGCAGCCCTCTTCATCGGCGTTCCACTGGCACTGCTGTTCGCACGATCACTCGTTGCCCCTGGTGGTGGCATCGGGTTCGACAACTACCGGAATCTCTTCGACCTGCCCGCCCAGACCGCGGCATTCATCGACCCGATCGAGGCCGTGTTCAACTCGCTTCGCTTCGCCGCCGTGGCCGTTGTCATCGCCCTCGGTATCGGAATGCTTGTGTCCGCTGCCCTGTCCTATGCAAACCGGAGAGTTGCGCGAAGCTTTGACATCTTTGTGATGCTCCCGCTTGGCACATCTGCCGTCACCATCGGCTTCGGCTTCCTCGTAGCACTCGACTGGCCCATCGACCTGCGCACATCGATCATCCTCATCCCGATTGCACATGCCCTCGTGGGAATCCCATTTGTGGTTCGATCGATCAACCCAACGCTCGGAAGCATCCAGCAGCACCTCCGTGAGGCAGCCGCAACGCTTGGGGCGGACCGGTGGCACACATGGCTCACGGTCGATCTTCGGCTCATCTCGAGAGCAGCCCTCGTCGGCGGCGCGTTTGCGTTTGCCATTTCGATGGGCGAGTTCGGTGCCACGACGTTCATCGCCAGGCCAGCCACACCCACGATCCCGATTGCCATCTTCCGCTACCTCGGAAGGCCCGGCGCCGCCCCCTTCGGTGCGGCCCTCGCACTCAGCGTGGTACTCATGGTGGTGACGGCTGCTGTGATCGTGGCCATCGACAGCCTCGGATCAGACAAGGAGTCCGGCCTGTGAGCCTCCAGATCAGAAGCCTGTCTGTCACCTACGGCAACCATGCAGCCCTGGCCGATGTCGACCTGGATGTCGCACAGGGAGAACGTTTCGCGGTCATGGGTCCCTCCGGTGCAGGAAAGTCGACACTCCTCCGCGTCCTCGCTGGCCTGGAAGCGCCCAGCACCGGAGCCGTTGTCGTCAACGGCGAGGACGTCACCAGCATGCCAGCGCATGAGCGTCCTGTAGGACTCATGTTCCAGGACAACGCACTGTTCCCACATATGTCCGTGCTCGACAACGTGGCCTACGGGCTCCGCATGCAGGGAATGTCGAAGGAGCTACGAGCTGAACGAGCGGAAGCTCTCCTCGATCTCGTGTCCTTGGCTGGCTTCGAGGATCGCAACCCAACCTCGCTATCCGGCGGCGAGCAGCAACGCGTCGCCCTGGCAAGGACCCTGGCCCCGGGCCCATCCCTCGTTCTGTTCGACGAGCCACTCGGTGCGATCGACCAGACACTGAAGGACGATCTCCTGGCCGAACTGATGTCCATCGTCAGGGAGGTCGGAACAACGTCTGTCTATGTCACCCATGATCGGATCGAAGCCGAGACATTCGCGGATCACATGGCCATCCTTCGAGCGGGACGTGTCGTGGCTGAGGGCACGCCCATGTCGATCTGGCAACACCCCCACACGGCATTCGTTGCATCCTTCATCGGCCACCGAAACGTCGTGAATGGCATGCCTCTCGGACTCCACGACGGGCCCGTCGCGATCCCGCCGACCGCAGTTGTCGAGGATCCTGCTGGCATGCCGGCGCGAGTCGTTGCACGCACATTCAGGGACGGGACCTACGAACTCACCATGGAAGTCGAAGGCCAAAAGATCGTCATGGCCGAATCCAACGAAGCGGCCGAAGGTTCCTTGATCGGCATCGCCATCGACACCAGCAAGGTCCTGCGACTACTCGCCGACGAGGTCTGACGTCCGTACAACCTCACCAAAATCAGCGGCAAGTGTCAACGATGTGTACCTGGCGACCTCGCGGGCGCGGTACACCTTCTTCGTTGGCGTAACGATGTCGAAGGTGTGCGTGGCGTCTTCAACGAACAAAAGGTCATATCCGAGGTCAGATGCCATGCGAGCGGTGGTCTCACAACACATGTTTGTCTGGATCCCACAGATGGCGACGCCGGTGATGCCGTGGGACCGGAGCCAGGCATGGAGGTCCGGTTCGCCGTAGAAGGCGGAATGGACGGACTTCTCGACCAACAGGTCCGGCTTGCCTGCCACCACATCCTTGAACGCGTTCCCCTTGTCGCCCGGCGCAAGGGGCGACGATGGGTTGGCCGAGTTGTGCTTCACATACACGAGAGGCCATCCCTGGGCCCTCCAGGCCTCGATGAGGCGCCCGACATTCGCTTCACAGTCCGGATTGTTGCGTGGACCCCAAAACGTGCCATCGTCGAATCCGCGTTGCACATCCACCACAATGAGAGCGCTGCTCCCTGCCCAGTCCGCCACTGTTTACCCCCGTTCAGATACATCGGCCCATCTGGCACCGCTCGCGGCAATCAGCCGTTCAAGCGAGACCGGGTACACCGTGTCTGGTGTACCGCCAGCGGACCAGACCCAACGGTAGCGACACAGGCTGGTGTCCGCTACAACCTCCAGAACGCTGGCATGGCCCACCGCTGGAGTGCCACCGGCTACAAATCCGGTGGCAGAGCGCACCACATCCAACGGGGCCGGACGCGCAGTCGCAGCGCCGAAATGGGCAGCAAGCTTGGTCTCACTCACTCGATGGTCTCCCGAGCAGATGACCAAAGTCGGGTCGTCGTCAACCAGGAAGACCAGGCTCTTGGCGATCGATCCGAGTTCAGCGTCCACAGCCCGTGCGGCATCCCGACTGGTCCTCGTCCCTTCCGGGAAGTGCACCATCGCTGGGGCCATCCCAACCGCGACTGCAGCCTCAACGACCGCCTCTGTTCTTGCAGACAGCGATCGGTCCGTGAGCCGCACTCCGCTCTCGGTGGCTAGCCAGTCGACTCGCTGGTCGTGCGGCTCCGACGGAACCTCATCAACCACCAGGTCATCGACGGTGACCCCCACGGTCACGACACCCGCCGGGAGCGCATTGAGCAGGCGATCGTACATGCCCGCTCCCCTGCCGATGCGCGCTCCATTGCGATCGAACACCGTTCCCGGAACGAGCACGACGTCCACATCGTTGACATCGACTGGCGTGCTCGCACTGTCGGGTTCCCAGAAGCCAAACGGATGGCGCACCAAGGCTCGCTTGTTCAGATCGTGGAGCGTCAACATGCCGCCCGCCTCGGTTCTGGGGACCAGCATCCGCATGCGTGCCGAGCTGTCCAGCGAATCGAGGTCGACCTC
>CAJQOW010000040.1 GCA_905480055.1 uncultured Acidimicrobiia bacterium | reverse complement strand
TTCGCACTCCGGATTCCACCAGTTGTCGTCCCGGCCAAGGCGATGCGCATTTGCCTCGGCGACGATCGACCGCGCTGCGAAGTAGCCGACGATCACGGCGACAACGGCGACTGCGGCGATGGCAGGGCCGGACGTTCCGACGGCGAACACGGTTTCGGTCATGGAACGAGCTTAGGAATTGCCGCGGTCTGACCGCGAAACGATTTCGTACTCCCGGAGCCCCGCCTGCCCGTCCTACGACCGGGCTCGGGCCGCAACTTCCATGACATCGAGCGACGGTTCGACACCGACGAAGAGGGAGAAGGCTGCCGCCGCCTGTCCGACAAGCATGTCCAGACCGTCTGCCGTGGGTATTTCGCGTTCGGAGGCATACCGGATCGTGTTCGTGGGTACATCTCCGTACGCCATGTCCACCACTCCGGCAGCCTCGTCGAGCACCTCGGTCGGAACCGAACCTCCGTGCATCCCAATCGGTGTCGCGTTGATCACGATCGCACCACTGACCGGTTCGCCCCATGCGCGCACCGAACCGTCCACGGTCGTGGCCTCGAGCATTGACTGTGCGGCATCGCTCCTGCGGGCGGAAACATGCACCATGTGGTCCTCCACCGCGACGGATGCCGCCCTGGCGGCGCCTCCTGCTCCAAGGATGAGTACGGGTGGATGCCCGTTCAACGAAAGCTTGGCAATTGCGTGGGCAACGCCGTCGATGTCGGTGTTGTAGCCGATCAGACTCCCGTGATCAACGACGATCGTGTTCACGGCGCGCGCCCTCGTGGCGCCGATCGAGTGTTCGTCGACGGCCCGATACGCCTCATCCTTCAAGGGCATGGTGACGTTGACGCCCGCAAGATTGCCTGACGTCAGGTCGGCGACCACCCGGTCGAACTCGCCTGCAGCCACCTGTATTGCGCCGTATCTTGCGCCAAGGCCTTGAGCCGCATAGGCAGCGTTGTGGATGGCCGGCGATCTCGAGTGGGCCACAGGATCGCCGACGACTGCGAATGTCTGTCCGATTGGCTGCGTGTCGTACTTCCTCGCATCGAGATAGCCCTGCAGTATCACCGAAGCGGCAACCTGGTCCCGCTTGCCTTTCCGATCCTTTCTGCGCATGCCGCCTTCGATGAGGGCGTCCTCCGCCGTGACCGTTGTGAATCGCTCGTCGTGGTAGATGATTGACAGGCCGGTGCGCTCGCCAAGCGCTTCACCAAGGCTTCTGCCGCGCCGTGCGGCCTCCCCTTCGGTCCCGTCGAGGCTGATGGCCAGACCAACCACGATCGATGCCACCTCGTATGACGTACACATCTCCGCGATCTGGTCGAGATGGTCGCCCGAGGTGACATCGACGAACCCATGAGGTGATGCGATGGTCCCGCTCGGGTCTGAAAGGGCGATGCCGATACGACGCTGACCAGGGTCCACGCCGAGAAGCCTGCCCATCACGGCGCCGACAATGCCTCGTGCGCTACGCCTCGGGCTGCAGTCAATGCTTCGTCGATCGCATCCGCGTTCGGTCCCCCGGCTTGGGACAGCTTCGGGTCCCTGCTGCCGCCACCGCCCAGGATCGTGGCTCCGGCACCGGCGATGTCACCAGCCGAGATGCCTGCATCGACGAGATCCTGCGTCACGAACGCAATGATCGATGCCTTCCCGTCTGTAACGGAGGCAAACACTCCCACTCCTGACGAGATGCGGTCCCGGATCTGAAACGCCAACGTTCTGAGTCCGTCGCCGCCGAGGCCGTCGACGCGACCAGAGGCGAGCGATGCATCACCGACGGTTTCGATTTCGTCGATCAGCGATTGTGCAGCATCAGCTCTATCCCGCTCCTCGAACCCCGCAAGTCGCTCCTCTGCAAGTTTGAGACGCTCTGCGAACGACATGGCAGCGTCGACCTCACGGCCTGGCTGGCTCCGAAGCACGTCGCCGACCGTGTGGAGGCGGGTGCGGAAGTCGGACAAGTAGTCGTATGCGGCACTTCCGGTGAGGGCGTCGACCCTGCGGATGTTCGAGCCAACGGAGCCCTCGCTGACGAGCACGAGCGGTCCGACCTGTCCCGTGCTGGGAACGTGGGTGCCACCGCAGAACTCTGTGGAGTATTCCCCCGTGGTCACGACCCGTACCCGTTCACCGTACTTGTCGCCGAAGAAGGCAAGCGCGCCCATCTGTTCGGCATCGGCCTTGGAGGTCTCGACCGTGGTGACATTGGCATTCTCGATGACACGCTCGTTGGTCACCGATTCGATCTCGGCGAGGTGTTCACGATCGACCGCGCTGTGGTGCGAGAAGTCGAAGCGCAGGCGATCAGGCGCGACCAGGGATCCTGCCTGATGAACGTGATCGCCAAGGACAGAACGAAGTGCCCAATGGAGGATGTGGGTGCCCGTGTGGTTCTTCCGAGTCAATTCCCGGCGACCGTGATCCACCGAGGTTGTGGCTGGCTGACCTCGCTGCACGTATCCGGACACCACCTTGCATCGGTGACCGCGGACCTCGGGCAGCGTGAACTGCGTGTAGAATACCCGCAGTTCGCCTGTCTCCGTGCGGATGGTGCCCGCATCCCCGACCTGGCCACCGGACTCTGCGTAGAACGGCGAGACATCGAGGAAGACCTCGACCTCATGACCCTCCTCTACCCGCTCGATCGATTCACCTTCGCGCAGGAGGGAGAGCAGCGTCCCAACGCCGTCCAGGGTGTCGTAACCGATGAACTCGGTTTGCTCGACGTCCGAGAGCACGGAGCGGTAGACAACGGCTGTGTCGCCCTCGTTGCCGCCCTCGAATGCAGCGCGTGCACGCTTCTTCTGTTCGCCCATTGCAGTCGCGAAACCAGCGATATCCACCGCTATGCCGCGCTCCAGCGCGATTTCCTGGGTCAGCTCAATGGGGAATCCGTACGTGTCATGCAAGCTGAAGGCGGTCTCTCCGGGGATCGCCTCGCCATCAGCGAGACCGTCGATTGCCCCCTCGAGGATTTGTTCTCCCGTTGCGAGCGTGCGCAAGAACTGTTCCTCCTCGCGGCCTGCCATGTCGAGGATGAACTGTTGCTTCTGCACGATATCTGGATATGCAGAGCCCATTTCATCGACCGTGACATCGATCAACGGTGCCATCACAGCGCCCGAGGAACCGAGCATGTGGCCGTGGCGTACTGCTCTGCGGATCAGCCGCCTGAGAATGTAACCACGTGCCTGGTTGGATGGCACGACGCCATCAGATATGAGGAAGGTCACAGCGCGGCCGTGATCCGCCATGATTCGAAGCGACACATCGGCGGCATCATTCGTGCCGTAGGTTGTGGATGTCTCGTTCTCCGCAACGGCGAGGACCGCTCGGATGCTGTCGGTTTCGAAGATGGTGTCCACGCCCTGGAGGAGAACGGCCATGCGCTCGAGACCCATGCCAGTGTCGATGGACTTCATGGGGAGGTCCCCGACGACGTGATACGGCTCGTCCTGGACGTATTGCATGAAGACGAGATTCCAGAACTCGACGAAGCGTTCCTCGTCGACGACTGGGCCGCCCTCAGGGCCGAACTTCGGGCCCTTGTCATAGAAGATCTCCGAGGACGGACCTGCCGGCCCTGCGACGCCCATCTGCCAGAAGTTGTCCCGATCCCGACGCTGGAGCCTGTCGGGAGAGATTCCTACGCCGTCAAGCCAGATCGACGCTGCCTCATCGTCCGTCTCGTGCACCGTGACCCACAGCCGTTCGGGGTCGAGTTCGAAGACCTCGGTCGAGAGCTCCCATGCGAGCGGGATCGCCTTCTCCTTGAAATAGTCACCGAACGAGAAGTTGCCGAGCATCTCGAAGAACGAGAGGTGCCGTGCCGTGGTACCCAAGATGTCGATGTCCTCGGTGCGGATGCACTTCTGGGACGTCGCCACACGCGGAAATGGCGCTGCCTCCTCGCCCAGCAGCCATGACTTGAAGGGAACCATCCCTGCGACGTTGAGGAGCAGCGCCGGATCGATGGGGATCAGCGACGCACTTGGCATCGGCTCATGATCCTTTGATGCAAAGAAATCGACGTATGCGGAACGAATGTCGTTGGTGTTCATCGTCCGGCGAGGTTACTCGGTGTCGGACGCTGGACCTTCATCGGTGGCGACGCGCAGAGAAGAGCGCTGGAGTCGCTTGCCGACCATTTCGATTCCATCAGCCGCAACATTTGCGGACACCCGTGCCACTCCTTGGGCATCAAGTCGTTCGCGCATCGCCCGTGCGCGGCTCACCACGACGACCGTTGCCCCGAGCGTGACAGCGGAGCCGTAGGCGAACCATCGAAGGCGTGTGAACATGACGCCAGCGTACGCACCCGCCGACGATATGCGTCAGGTCCGGCTCAGCCGCGCGGACGCTTCCCGAGGATGGCATCGATCTTGGCGAGTCGCTCCGCGAGCTCTGACTCGTCACCAACCGGCTTGGGCGTGAACAGGATCCGGCCCTCGAGACCGTCCGGGAGGTACTGCTGACCCACGACTCCCCTGGGATCTGCGTGCGGATAGGCGTAGCCGACGCCGTGACCGAACTGTTTGTCCCCTTCGGTCGCCCCCGAACGCAGGTGCGGTGGAACCTCGCCGCGCGGCCCATCTATGACAAGTTCCCTCGCCGCACCCATCGCAAGCGTCACTGAGTTCGATTTTGGGGCCAACGCGAGGGCAATTGCAGCATGGGACAAGGCGTAGTTGGCCTCAGGCAGTCCAACGACTTCGAGAGCCCGAAACGCATCCACAGCCACAGACAATGCAGAAGAGTCGGCGATGCCGACGTCCTCGGAGGCGAAGACGATCATCCGTCTGGCGATGAACTTCGGGTCCTCGCCGGCTTCCACCATCGTCTGGAGCCAGTACAGGGACGCATCCACGTCAGACCCGCGAAGCGACTTGATGAAGGCAGAGATGACGTCATAGTGCCGGTCGCCTGCCCTGTCGTACCGGATGATGCGACGTTGGAGCGCTTCCTCGACCACATCAATGGTGACAACGGTCTCTCCCCTGCCGAGGGTGATGGTCGCCGCCGTTTCGAGTGAATTCAGCGCCAGTCTCGCATCGCCCCCGACCCGTTCGGCCAGTGCGCTGACCGCATCGTCATCGATCGTGACGCCCTCGATGCCACGCATGGGATCGGCAACCACCCTTCCCACGAGATCGACAAGCTCGTCCTCGCTCAGCGCCTCCGTGCGAAAGACGGTCGATCGTGAGATCAACGGGGAGTTGACCTCGAAGAATGGGTTCTCGGTCGTTGCTCCCACGAGCACCACGGTGCCGTCCTCAACGCCTGGAAGCAGAGCGTCCTGTTGGGCCTTGATGAATCGGTGGATCTCATCGATGAAAAGGATCGTCGTGCCTCGGCCCTCGCCAAGTCGCTGATCGGCCCTGGCAAGCACTTCACGCACATCCTTGACGCCTGCGGACGTCGCCGAGAGACGTTCAAAGGTCCCGTCCACCTCCTTGGCCAGGAGGTTCGCCAAGGTTGTCTTCCCGGTACCTGGTGGGCCCCAGAGGATCATCGATGACACCCTGCCCGTCTCTACCATCGACCGGAAGGCAGCTCCTTCGGACAAGAGGTGGTCTTGTCCGACAACCTCATCGAGCGTCCTGGGACGCATGCGTGCGGGGAGCGGAGCCCCGACGCGCTTTGACTCCTCCCGCTGGATGGCGAAGAGGTCGTCGTTCGCCATCAGACCTCGTCGTCGCCTTGATCGTCGGCATCGGCAACTGCCCATTCCTCACGGATTTCGGGGCGGACTTCAATACCGAGCTCCACGAGTTGCGCCTCATCGACGCGCCCGGGTGAGCCCGTCAAGGGGTCTGCTCCCGTCTGGGTCTTCGGAAATGGCATGACCTCACGGATGTTGGGCTCGTCCTGGAGGATGCTGATGAACCGATCGATTCCGATGGCAAAGCCAGCGTGAGGTGGCGTTCCGTATCGCAGCGCCTCGAGGAACCATCCGAAGCGCGCTTCGGCTTCGTCGTCCGAGACGCCCATGACTTCGAAGACCTTCGCCTGCATGACCGGATCGTGGATCCTGACCGAGCCGGAACCGAGCTCAGCCCCGTTCAG
>CAJQOW010000039.1 GCA_905480055.1 uncultured Acidimicrobiia bacterium | reverse complement strand
CTTGACCGCTCGCGTCTCAGTGTTGCGCACACGCCGACGCAGTACATCGGGATCGATGGGATGCTCGAGGTTCGCAACTGAGGCGATGACACGCTCCGCAACTGTTGTGTGGAGGTCGGCGTCGCTCGAGGTCACGCCATGCGAGTCGACATCAGGCCCGATGAGCACTTCACCTGTCGAGAAGTTCACGCCAATGGTCACGATCAGCACACCATCGTCGGCGAGGTGCCTGCGGTCACGGATGATCGCATCGTCTTCGCCAACCTCGGTGCCGTCGACATAGACGTACCCGGCAGGGATCGCAGCACGCTCGACCGTGAGGTTTCCGTTGTCGAGGACGACAACGTCGCCGTCCTCGCAGATCTCAACTTCAGGGATGCGCATCTCACGTCCAAGTGCCGCGTTGGCAACCATGTGCCGGTATTCGCCGTGGACGGGAACGAGGGCATCTGGTCGCACGGCGTTGTAGAACGTCTTGAGTTCCTCCGCTGCGGCATGGCCGCTCACATGCACGTGCGTGTTGCGGCCGTGGTAGACCTGTACGCCGGCCCGATAGAGGTTGTTGATCACCCGCGACACCCTCGTCTCGTTTCCAGGGATGGGCGTCGCAGAGATGATCACCGTGTCATCATCACTCAACGACACCGATCGATGTTCTCCTGAGGCCATGAGCGACAGGGCTGCGAATGGTTCGCCCTGGCTCCCTGTGGAAATGATTGCTGTTTGGTTGTCCGGCATGTCGACGAGTTCGTTGAGCTCGACGAGTGACCCGTCCGGGATGGCGAGCACGCCGAGCTCGGCGGCGATGTCCGAGTTGCGCAGCATCGACCGGCCGATGAAGGAGAACTTGCGCCCGTCTCGCACCACGGCATCGATTGCCTGCTGCACGCGGTGCACATGGGACGCGAAGCATGCCACGATCACTCTGCCCTCGGCATGGGAGACGATCTCGTCGAGCCGCTCCCCGACCGTCACCTCCGACGGCACATAGCCCTCACGCTCGGCATTGGTTGAGTCCGCAAGGAGAAGCCGCACACCCCGCTTGCCGATGGTGGCAAACGAGCGGAGATCCGTCGGGACGCCATCGATCGGTGTCGGATCCAGTTTGAAGTCACCGGTGTGGAGCACGATGCCTTCTGGGGTGTCGAACGCGACGCCAGCAGCATCGGGAATGGAGTGCGACACGGGCACGAACGTGAATCGGAAGGCACCGTCGTCGACCCATTCATATGGATCGATGGCCCGCAGGTCTGGGGTGATGCCGTATTCCTCGATGCGCGCCCTGGCGAACTCCACGGTCAGCGGCGTGCCAAAGATGGGGACGTTCACCTCGCGCAGGAGGAACGCCAGCGCTCCGATGTGGTCCTCGTGGCCGTGCGTGAGAATGATGCGGCCGAGTGCTTCCTTGTTGTCGAGCACGGAGGCGAAGTCGGGAAGCACGAGATCGACACCGAGCATGTCCTCCTCGGGAAACATCAGACCACAGTCAATGAGTCCGAGGTCACCGTCGATCTCGATGGAGGCGCAGTTTCTCCCGACCTCTCCGAGGCCGCCGAGAAAGCCGATGCGTACCGTCATTGCTGCCTGTATTCGATGATGGGCTCGAGGGCCTTCCCAACCGCGTCAATGGTCGACCGTTCGGCTGGCACGAGCGGAAGCCTGGCTTCCCCGACCTCGTCCCAGTATTCGGTCAATGCGCCCTTCAGCGGCATCGGGCTCGGTTCGGCAAACAGTGCGGTGGTCAGCGGGGCAACGAGGTCGTGCAGCCGGTTCGCTGTCTCCCAGTCCTCCTCGACGACCGCATCGATCATCGCAGCGATCTCCCTGCCCGCAAGATGTGCAGTCACTGATACGACGCCAACGCCGTTCGCGGCGACAAGGTCCTTCGTTACTCCGTCACTTCCTGAGTAAACGGCAAATCCGTCAGGCAATTCCTTGATCTGGCGCACCGACCATTCGACGTCGTCGACGGCATCCTTGACGGCAACGATGCGCGGGTGGTGCGCAAGTTCGACGAGCGTTTCGATCTCGATCAAGGTGGCTGTGCGGCCTGGGATGTTGTAGATCATCAGCGGCAGATCGGTCGCGTCGGCGATCGCCCGCATGTGGGCGACGATGCCGCGCTGTGGGGGCTTGGAGTAGTACGGCGTGACTGCCATGAGTCCATCCACCCCGGCTTCAGCAGCTGCTTCGGCGAGTGCGACTGATTCCCTCGTGTCATAGGTACCGACGCCGGCGATGACCCGCATTTTCCCCTTGGCGGCGTCAACGCCTGCGCGGAACAGGGCAACCTTCTCAGGCTTCGAAAGCGTTGGCGATTCACCGGTTGTCCCTGCAACGACGATCCCCTCACTTGCGTTGTCCCTGAGGTGGCGAACAAGCCTCCAGAACGCTGCGTAGTCGATCGATCCATCGGAATCGAACGGGGTGATGATCGCTGTCAACAAGCGCCCAAACGGCGCGATTGGTCTGCGGTCCATGCTCCGCAAGTTACCACGGAGGCACTGGTTAACCTTTGATCAATGGACGAGACAAGCCCCTTTGTGAAGGATGTCACACTGGCCGACTTCCAGGAGGAAGTGCTTGTCCGGTCGCGTGATGTGACCGTCCTCGTTGACTTCTGGGCTGAGTGGTGCGGCCCATGCAAGACGCTTTCTCCGCTTCTCGAGCGCATGACCGATGAAGGCGCTGGAGCGTTCGAGCTCGCCAAAGTGGACGTTGACGCCAACCCGGAGTTGTCAGCGCAGTACCTCGTCCAGTCGATCCCCACCGTGGTCGCGATCAAAAACGGCAAGGAAGTCAACCGGTTCAGTGGGGCCCTCCCCGAGCAGGCCATCTCCGAGTTCCTGATCACTGTGCTTCCGACCGAGCTCGATTTGATGGTCGACGAGGCCCGAGGGGCATTGATCGACGGCGACACCTCTGGTGCCGAGCACATGCTTCGCCAGGTCCTCGACCAGAAGTCCGATCATCAGGATGCGGGAACAAGCCTCGCTGCCCTCCTCATCGATCGCGGCGACATCGAAGAGGCCATGATCGTTCTTGGGAAGCTCGTGCCAGATGCTGATGTCGAACGGCTGCAGGCAGCGGCCCGACTGCGCCGCTCGGCCGGTGACGACATCAGCGATCTCGAAGCTGCTGCATCTGCTGAGCCAGAAGACGATGACGCCCAACTGAGACTCGCCAGGGCTCTTGCGGCACGTTCAGAGTTCGAACCTGCACTCGACCGGCTCCTCGTCGTGGTGAAACACAAGGGCGATATGAAGGAAGAAGCGCGCCAGGCCATGGTCGACATCTTCGGTGTCCTCGGCAACGAGCATCCCCTCACCGCCACCTACCGCCGCCAACTCGCCACCGCGCTGAACTAGCAAGCAGCAGGTTCACGGCCATCGGTTGTCTGCCCGGCTCAAGGCTCACGGCCCAGAGCCGCTCAGAGTCCCAGCAGGGGCTCCAGACCCACCTCGAGCGGGGTGCTCTGGCTGCGTACTGAACGCACGGCGAGCAGCATGCCTGGCATGAACGATGACCGGTCGATGGTGTCGTGGCTGATGGTCAGCACCTCGCCGTCACCACCGAAGACGACCCGCTGATGGGCAACCAGACCTGGAAGACGGACCGAGTGGATGCGTACACCTTCGACCTCTGCGCCGAGCGCTCCCCCGACGAGCTCTTCCGAGTTCGTGTCGCGTACCTGCTCCGGGGCAACCTCTGCGATCCGCCTCGCGGTCGCAATAGCGGTACCGGACGGCGCATCGGCCTTCCGGTCGTGGTGAAGTTCGATGATCTCACTCACCGGATAGTGAGGACCCACGAGCTCTGCGATCTTCATCATCAGAACCGCACCGATCGAGAAGTTGGGCACGACAAGGCAGTTGGCCGGACCGTTGCCCCATAGCTCCTCCAGAGCAGCCAGCTTGTCGGCGTCGAACCCTGAGGTCCCCACGACGACGTTCGCACCGAACTGGCGCCATACATCGAGGTTCTCCATCACCACTTCCGGCCTCGAGAACTCGACAATGACGTCGCAGCCATCGAGCGAGACGCGGTCCTGGGAGATCGCGACTCCACCGATGTTGCCGGAGGTGTGAGCGTCGTAGAGGCCGATCAGGTGAAGGTCGTCGACCTCCCGCAGCGTTGAAGCCGCGAGGCTGCCCATCTGGCCTGATGCACCTGCGACGCCAACCTTCATCGGACGTAGGCCTCCAAGTCGTCTGCGCCGAACGGACCAACGGCACCAATCACGTAGGGAGCGGTGTAGGCAAGCGCAGCAACGGAGCGGATATCTTCGGGCGTCACCGCTGCGATACGTTCCACCGTCTCTTCCACTGTGAGATGTTCCATGCCGGTGAGCTCAGTGCGACCGATGCGATTCATCCGACTGTTCGGATCCTCGAGACCGAGCGCAAGGGCACCCTTGACGTGGCCCTTTGCCCGCTCGAGCTCTTCGTCGGTGATGCCATCGGCGACGATCAAGTCGAGCTGTTCGCGAATGATCTTGAGGACCTCGTCACTTTGCGACGGTGTCGTTCCCACGTAGATCGCCGAAGCGCCTGCATCTGCGAAGGGAAGACGGAACGAATGCACGGCATAGGCCAGGCCTCTCGTTTCCCTGATCTCCCTGAACAGGCGCGATGACATGCCACCCCCGAGCACATGGTCGGCGAGGGTGAGGGCGAAGCGACGCTCGTCGTCCCGGGCGATGGACGGGCAGCCGAGGACGATGTGAGCCTGTTCGGTGTCTCTCGTCCGAACCCGCACGGTCGGTTCAATCGTGGGAGTCTCGAACACTCGGCTGACGGCTGGCCCTTCCCAGCCTCCGAAGGCCTCGTCGATCATCGGAATCAGGTTGGGAGGCAACTTGCCTGCCACCGCTATGACGGTGGACTTGGGTGTGTATCGACTCGACCAGTAGCTGTCGATGGTCTCTCGGGTCATATCCGTGATCGACTGGACCGTGCCGAGGATGGGCGGCGCAAGTGGATGGTTGGCCCACAGTGCCTCGATGAACTCCTCATGGGCGACATCGGTTGGGTCGTCCTCGTTCATGTGGATCTCTTCGAGGACGACGTGGCGCTCCGAATCGATCTCTTCCTGCCGGAACGCCGGCTGCCGGATCATCTCGCCGAGGATTTCGACTCCGAGAGGAATATCGGCGTCGCGCATGCGGGTCCAGAAGCAGGTGTACTCCTTTGACGTGAATGCGTTGTGTCGAGCACCGATTCCGTCGAAGGCCTCCGAGATTCTCCGTGCAGACCAGGAATCCGAGCCTTTGAAGAGCAGGTGCTCGAGGAAGTGCGATGCTCCCGCTTCAGGGCCTGTCTCGTCCCTGCTCCCCGTGTCGACCCAGCAGCCAAGCGCCACGGAGTGGACAGATGGCATGTCATGGCTGACAATGCGCAGACCGTTGTTGAGTGTTGTGAGTTCGTGATCCATGTGGTCACGATGATAGGAACGGGCCGAAACAGTGATGTGTGCCGCAGCGGCGACAAGCGATGGTCAAGCTGAAGTGCGCGAGGAGAAGGTGTGCGACAAACGAAGCTGGTAACCGGGATTGCAGTACTCGCCCTGGTCAGCGCTGCGTGCAGCGAGTCTGGTTCGTCGCTGCCTGAGGTGCCGAGCACCATCGTCGACGTTGCTTCGGAGTCCAACGATGACCCAGCAACAACCACCACCGCACAGGCAGGCGACAACGCTGATGAGGGCGGCGAGAGTGACGCCACGACAACAACGGTATTTGCGCGGCTTGCGAATGCAGCGGTCGAGCCTCCCGACGGCGAGCAAGCGATCACGCTCACGACCGACGATGGACAGGAGCTGTTCGCACGCTTTTGGCCGGGAGACGAGATCGCCGTCCTATTCACGCACGAGTACGACGCTGTCCAGGCCGGCGGTCTGGGACAGCGGCCTCCCCAGTCGAGTCAGACCCTATCCACCAATATTTGGACAATGGCCGCCAACGGGCACACCGTGCTTGCGGTGGACTTCCGCGGTCACGGCCAGTCCACTGGCGAATACTCTGTGAAAGACAGTCAGATCGACATGAATGCCGCCTACGAGTTCCTGGTCGACCAGGGCTACACGACGATTGTCGGCATGGCCCAAGGCGGATCGGCACCGGTCATGGCAGATCTCAGCGCCGCAG
>CAJQOW010000038.1 GCA_905480055.1 uncultured Acidimicrobiia bacterium | reverse complement strand
CAGGTCAGGGAACTGGGGTTTCCTCGGCGCACTCGCAGCTGGCGCACTGGTCGCAACCATCGCCTATGCGTCCGTCTACATGCCGCTTGGCTTCATGACCGACCGAGCCGTTCTCATCGGTGTGGCATACCTGCTGATCTTCGAGAATGGCGTGGCGTCGCTACTCACCGGACTTGCCGCGCTATCCCCGTGGCGGGTCGGCATCTCGGTGTTCGCAGACCTTGCCGACGGTGCCCGGGTGATTCTCGACACCAACACCGCACCACTCAGCCTCGGCCGCGCTCTTGTGACCGTTGCCATCTACGTCGCAGTGTCGATCGCCCTGACGACGCGACTCCTCCGCAAACGCGATCTCGCTTGACGCTCCAGCTCTCAAACACGCATGAGGGGTAGCGTGCCATCGTGACCTGGTTCATGAATCGTCTCAAGCGCGGGGACGTCGGCGCCGCAGCCATCATCGTGGCCGCAGGCATCCTCGTTTCCCGCTTCCTCGGGATCATCAGGGACATGGTGTTCGCCGCGCTCCTGGGTTCGTCAGGAACGACCGACGAGTACGTTGCCGCGTTCCGTATCCCCGATTACGCCAACTACCTACTGGCGGGCGGGTTCCTGACGATCACCTTCATCCCGATCTTCGCCAAGTACCTCGCGGACAAGGACGAGGAAGGGGGTTGGCGAGCGTTTACCGCCATTCTGCGATGGCTTGCGCTCGGCATCACCGCTGTGATCGTCCTTGCATGGATGGCAACGCCGTGGATCATCGAGGCGCTCTATCCGGACTTCAACGCCGACCAGCTGGCATCGACGATCACGCTCACCCGCATCATCCTCCCTGCGCAGTTTGCGTTCGTCGTTGGCGCGCTCTTCGTCGCCGTGCAATACGCGCAAGGCGTCTTCACCATTCCCACCCTTGCGCCTGTGATCTACAACCTCGCCATCATCATCGGAGGCGTCGGATGGACCATCTTCACGGGCGAAGCCGATCCGGCCGGATTCATCTGGGGAGCGCTGATTGGCGCGTTCGTCGGCAACTTCGCCCTCCAGATATGGGGTGCCAAGCGCGTCGGGATGCGTCTTGTGCGTGGGACCTCGTGGACACATCCAGCGGTCAAGGCATACTTGCTGATTGCGATCCCGCTGATGATCGGACAATCGATCGTTGCGCTTGATGAGGTCTTCATGTCGGTATTCGGCAACATGGTCGAGGCCGGCGCCCAGACCGACCTCCAGTACGCCAGAAGGACGATGTTCGTACCGATTGGGGTGATCGCCCAAGCTGCTGCAGTTGCCGCGTACCCGACGCTTGCTCGTTTGTTTGCAGAGGGAAGACGCGACGCCATGCTGGCAACGGTCAACAAGGCGTTGGCCTACGTGCTCGTGCTGTCGATCGGAGCCGCAGGCATCGTGGTCGCCCTTGCCTACCCCCTGGTGCGCGTGTTGTACGAACGGGGCGAGTTCACCGCCGAAGTCACCGAGTCCGTATCGGCAGCACTATTTGTGTATGCGTTTGCCATACCGGTGTGGGGCGCCCTCCAGATCATCACCAGGGCGTTCTACGCCACCAAGGACATGTGGACTCCCGTCATCGTCGGGACGGCGATCACGATCGTTGCCATCCCCGGCTACTTCGTCGCACAGGAGGCGCTGGGAATCCAAGGCGTTGCGCTCGCATCCGTACTGTCGCTCTCCCTGTACACGGGAGTCCTCGCCGCGATTTGGTATCGCCGCCCAGACGCAACCGAAGGCGGCAGGACGGTCGTCGCCAGTGCTGGGCGAGCCATACCCCTCGCCGTGCCAGCGTCGTTCGCTGCCGCATTGGCGTCGTGGGCCATCTGGAGCGGCATCACAGGAGCTCCAACCATCGCTGCGATCGTTGCCCTAATCGTCGGGGCTGCCGTGTACGCGGGAGTAGCCCTCGGCCTCGGCGGCCTCCTCTACGACTGGCTCAGCAAAGACGAGCCTTCAGCTGCCAGCCATCAGCCGTCAGGCAGCTGAACGCGGAGAGCTGTTGGCAGCAGGCTATGCCGGCGGGTAGACCCCGGTTGCCTTCGACTCCTCGGTCTGCCAGAACACCACTGATATCTCGTCGATGAGGTCAACCATCGCCTGGGATGCGGCTGGATCCATCGACTTCTTGGCATCACCAGCGGACTTGATGGCTCGCCAGAACAGGTCATGGAGATTCGGGAACTGCTCGACATGATGCGGCTTGAAGAAGTCCGTCCACAGCACCGAGAGATGGTGCTTGACCAGCTCGGCCCGTTCCTCCTTGATGGAGATGCACCGCGCCCGGAACACTTCGTCATCCGAATCCTGGAACTTCTGGGCAGTTTTGAGACACGACATCGCCTCGATCTTCGCCTGTGCAGGGTCATAGACACCGCAGAACAGGTCGCAGTGGGCATACGCATCGTGGCGAGGCTGTAGAAGACGTTCGAACAGGTTCACAGATTCCTCCGGGTTCGGCTTGCGTGAACAACCCTACCGATACCTGTAACCGTGGGAAACGAACAGGTGTCCCATCTTCGGGGACAAGGAGGGTTCAATGAGCAAGCGAGGCATCGCTGCCGGAGTCATTGGCATCACGGTGCTCACCGCCGCGGGATTGCGCGGCATGCTGCGAAGGTTCACCGTCCGAGAGGCTTCCATGGCTCCCCACCTGGTTGAAGGTGATTGGGTGATGGCGAAACGGCGTACCAGAACACCAGACCGCGGCGACATCGTGATCTTCTCCGACCCCACCGGGTCAGGACTCAACCTGATCAAGCGAGTGATCGGCCTTCCCGGCGAACACGTCGGCGTCGAGGGAGGGCGGGTCACGATCAACGGCGCCCTGCTCGCAGACCGTTGGGCCTCAGGATCGAGCGGGCCAAACGGCGGCTGGCACGTGCCAGACGACCATGTGTGGCTCATTGGCGACAATCGCCGCGCGTCTTCGTCGGACGGCAGGGTCCTCGGACCGACAGCCCTCGACGACATCGAGTGGGTTGTGATCGGGAAGTACTGGCCGTCCAAGCGCAAAGCAAAGGCCGAGACGGCCTAGCTGGCGACGCTGCCCCATTCAGAGGTGTTTGGTCGCTTCCCTGATGGATAGACCGGACATGGCTTCTCTGTGGACGTCGACGTATCCCCCAACCCACGCGGCATCGGTCTTTGCATACTCTCGGAGAGCCCAACCGATCGCCTTGCGGATGAAGAACTCGTTGCTGCCGAGGTTTGCTGTGCAGGCATCAGCGAGAAGTTCGGTGTCGGTGTCCGCCTTGTGCCCGATCTGGCTGAGAATCGACGTCCTCCGTAGCCACATGTCTTCATCGCTGACCCACGCCCGAATCTGGGGTTCGGTTCGCTCACGCTCCTTGTGGAGTGCCCGGCCGACGAGTTTGATCGCAATCTCGTCCACGAAATCCCACCACGCACCCTCGACCACGAGCCGTCGATACAGCGGAAGCGAGGAATCGTCCACCCACTGGTCGAATGTGCGGGCGTATGCGATGGCGACGTACTTCTCCTCGCGGTGCTGGAGACGCCACAGGGCAAGCACCACGTCGCGGTACTCCGATCGATCCGACGGAGGGCAGGCAACGGTGAGTTCCCTGACCACGGGGATCCGACCCTTCTTCTGTACGCCATAGAAGGGCATCTCGGTCTTCATGTATGCGGCCATGGGCTCGGCCTTGTCAGGGTCGGCGCCAGCAGCCAGGCCCTTCTGCACAATCGCGATCGCATCGCCGGTGGTCATCGGTTCACCCTACCGACGGCGCCCTCCATTACCTTCAGCCAGACATGACCACCGACCACTCAACACGTCGACGCGAAAACGTTGGCACCGGCCTCATCGTGGGAGCAACAGCGCTCAGCGCGCTTGCCGTCCTCGGCTACCAGGCAATCGCGAGCCGGACACTCGGCACGGATGGGTTTGCGCCGATCGCCGTTCTGTGGACAGTCATGTTTCTCATCTACACCGTCATCCAACTACCCGCAGAGCAGCACCTCACGCGGGCACTCGTCGTCACCAGGGATCCCGAATCTCTGTTACGAGTGCGGCGAGACATGCTCGGTGCGTTTGCCGGTGGCGCGGCGATCGGTGTCGGTTTCGTGATCTTCACGCTCGACCGATTCTTCGACTCCGATCCTTGGTTCATTGCCATCACGCTTGGCATCATGGTTTCGCGATCAGTCATGGCGGCGGGGAGAGGCAGCCTTGCCGGTCACCGCAGATTCGGCGGCTATGCGGCAACGATCGCGTTGGAGGCAGTCGCGCTCATCGGCGGCGGCATCGTTGCTGCAGTGCTCGATCTCCCAACGACAGCCTTTGCCCTTGTCCTTGCGTTGGCGCCCCTCGCCACCTTGCTGGCTCGACCCTTTGCTGCCATCGAGGGTCACGGCGATGCCCCACAGATCGAGGCGCAACCAGGGTCCTTCCTCGTCTGGCTCATCCTCGCTACAACGGCTAGCCAGCTGATCATCGCTGGCGGACCCATCGCTGTGAGCTTCGTTGGAGGCACCGCTGCTGCGGTGAGCATCTACTTCACCTCGTTTGCCCTGCTCAGGGGGCCAGTCACGTCGGCGTACAACCTGGTTGCGCGCGTGCTGCCCGATTTCACGGAGCTCGCGCAAAGCGATGATCCTGCGCGCTTGTGGAAGTGGGCGCCACGGATCACCCTCGCCGGACTTGGCCTCGCCGTGCTCGGAGCGATCGGATCCGGACTCCTGCTTCGACCGCTGATCGAACTCATCTACGGCGCCGAGTTCGTTCCGCCACAACTCGCCGCAGCGCTTGGCGGAGCCGGTGTGGGCCTTGGCCTCGGGGCGCTGTTTGCGACACAGATCTACAGCGCATCGGCCAAGGGAGCGCTCCTCGCCCTCGGATGGGGTGTGGCTCTCGTTCTCTCGATCGGAGCCCTCATTGTGCTCGACCTCGACCCGGTCGACCGTGTCGCTGCGGCGTTCGTCATCGGCGAAGGAACCGGGCTCGTATTGCTTGGCCTCGTGATTCCCGCTCTCGTGGTCTCAAAGAGCCACCGACTTGACGGGAGCCATACCTAACCTCCTGGCATGATCCGAACTCCCTCAAAGCTGTTCGCGTGCGTCATCGGGCTGTCGCTGCTCACTGCCGCTTGTACGTCCAAC
>CAJQOW010000037.1 GCA_905480055.1 uncultured Acidimicrobiia bacterium | reverse complement strand
TTCGACGCTGTGTACATCGCCAACGCGGTCGAAGGACAACTGCCGGATCTGCGGTCTCGAGAGTCACTGCTCGGTGTTCGCCACCTGAACCCCCACAGCCCCAGCGGGACCGCCGACTACATCACCTTCCGGCTCGACGAGGACCGCAGACTGGCCTACACAGCGATGACCCGGTCCACCTCGCGCGTGGTGTGGAGTGCAACAGTCCCGTCAGAGACGGTCGTGGGAGCTCCACCAAGTCGTTTCATGCGCCTCGTGGCACCAACCACCGAACCTGACGTGGCAAGCGATCCGCTGACACCTCGCGCGTTCATCGCATCGCTCCGCCGCACGCTCTCCGATCCGACTGCGACACCCGTCGACAGGCTCGCCAGCCTTGCGGTCCTGGCAGATGGGAACCTTGTCGGCGGCCACCCGCTCGACCGATATGGCGTCCGGGAGCGCGGCTCCGACACGGGCCTCCTCACCCATGAGCCCCGCCTCTCCCCCAGCCAGGGCGTGTCGTTCCAACAATGCCCTCGCCGGTATGCGATCGAGCGTCACATCCTGACCACCACCGAGGAGTCGCCCTACATGCTCATCGGCACACTCGTCCATGACGTCCTGGAACGGACAGAACGAGAAGCGATGGACGCTGGAGATGAGCGAGGCACGGTGGAACAGGCCCACGCATGGCTCGACACGTTGTGGCCGGACGCTGGCTTCGGCGACGACTCCGTTGCTGTGGCGTGGAAGGTTCGCGCTGCCCGCCTCCTTGACAACCTGTACGCGAAGTGGCCGACATCCGCAGCGCCTGTCGCCCTCGAGGTGGATCTGACGATGACGGTCGATGGGACGTCGTGGCTCGGCAGGGCCGATCGGGTCGAGCGCTCAGGAGACGGGCTCACTGTTGTCGACTACAAGACCGGCGGACCGATGCGGGTGGCCGATGCGAAGAACTCACTCCAGCTCGGCTACTACGCCACTGCTGCCGCGGCCGACGAAGCCCTGGCCGGTCAGGGGACCGTCGTCGGAGCCGAGTTCTGGTACCCGAAGGAGACCAAGAAGGACACCATCGTCACGCGGGACCTGGACATGGCGAACCTCGACGAAATCCATGCAGAGATGGTGCGGATTGCAGACGCCATCGGTGCGGAAGCGTTCACACCCACCCCTGGCGACGGCTGCCGAAACTGCCCGTCAATCTCGACCTGCCCCGCACTCGAATCCGGCGTGGAGGCGTTCTCATCGTGATGCCATTCACTCCTTCTGACGAGCAATCGAAGATCATCGACTTCCCGTCGAGGCCGCTCCGCATCGCTGCCGGTGCGGGCACGGGGAAGACCACGACGATCGTCCATCGGCTTGCGGATGCGGTTGCAGGTGGAGGAGATCCGGCTCGTGCACTCGGCATCACATTCACCAACAAGGCCGCCGATGAACTGCGTTCACGCCTTGCGGACACGCTCGGCAACCCAGAAAGCGGCCGAGAACCCGAAGTGGCGACCTACCACTCATTCGCCGCATCCATTCTCGACGAGTTCGGGAGCCGGGTCGGCTATACCGCAGGCGGGGTCCTCATGGACGAAGGCCACCGGTCACAGCTCGCCATGCTTGTGCTTCGCTCGCTCCACGCAACAACGCTCGACCTCACCGCTCTCCCCCAGCGAAGGGACGAACTCCTCCATCTCGCTGCATCCCTCGTCGACAACCTCACCGATGCACAGCATGTCCGGGCGCATGCCCCGGCCGACCTCGACTCGACGTGGACCACCAGACTCGCCCTCCTCGATGCGGCTGAGCGATATCACGACCGCAAACAGGACCTCGGCCTTATCGAGTACGGCGACCTGATCCGCCTCGCAACCGACATCGTCACCAACCATCCCGAGGTAGCGGACGAGGTTCGAAGTCGATATGACACCGTGCTCCTGGACGAATACCAGGACACGGATCGCGCACAACAGCTGCTGTTGACATCGATCTTTGCAACGGGCATGGCCGTGACCGCTGTCGGCGACACCGATCAGACGATCTACGAATGGCGCGGTGCATCCATCGACAACTTCGAGGGCTTCCCCGGCGACTTCCCGAATCCCGACGGTAGCGACGCAGCCACACTCGAACTGACGATCAATCGCCGATCTGACCGGCTGATCATCGACATGGCCAATGCCGTCCGCAACCAGCTTCCACCGGCATCGGGATCAGCCGATCTCCGACCACAGGAGGCGGCTGGAGACGGGGCCGTTGTTGCGGCATGGCTTCGCACCGAAGCTGACGAGGCCGCATGGATTGCAGCGCAGATCAACGAACGACACGACGAAGGCATCCGATTCGCCGATATGGCCGTCCTGTGCCGAAAGCGTGAGAGTCTGCGTCCCATCGCGGCAGCACTGCGTGATGCCGACGTTCCGATCTCGATTGGTTCGATGGGCGAGCTCCTCGAGGTTCCCGAAGTCGCCGATCTTCATGCGTGGCTACGCATCCTCGCCAACCCCCACGACGAGGGTGCCCTCCTTCGAGTCCTTCTGGGTGGTCGATATCGGCTCGGAATGGCCGATGTCGGCGCTATTGCTCGCGCAGTGAAGGTCGGCAAGCACAGCGGGCTCATCGAACGGATCCTCGATCCCGCCGCCATCGATGACCTCGACGACAACGCACGGGATGCGCTCGGACGGTTCGCCGACACCTATGAACCGTTGTTCCGTACAAGCCAGGCCGCAACCGTCACAGCGACACTCGAAGCCGTGATCGGGGCCCTGGACTACTGGGCCGAAGTGCCTGCGCTTCAACCCGCCAGCGCCACTACCGCACGCATCAACATCAGCAGATTCCTCGATCTTGCGGATCGTTGGAAGCCGATCGATGGCGTCGCCACGCTCGGTGGGTACCTGAGGTATCTCGACGCACTGAACGAGTCGGGCCGGGCCGATGAGCTCGACGCTGCCCAGTCACCCGCAGACGATGCGGTTCGGCTCCTCACCGCACATGGAGCGAAAGGTCTTGAGTGGGACGAGGTGTACGTGCCATCGCTGTCGGCCAAGGTCTTCCCCAGTGATGTGCTGCGGTACTACGACCCGCTCGACTCCCCTGTCGCCCTCCCCTACAGCCTTCGCCTGGACTCGGACGCCATGTCCGAGGTCGACGAACTAGCCGACTCGAAAGAACGCAGACGCCTCCTCAAGATCCGCCACGACCATCAGGAATGGCGGCTCGCCTATGTGGCAGTCACCCGCGCCAGACATCGGCTGGTCATGAGCGGTCACATCTGGCATGGTGACAATGTCCGGCCGAGAGAACCAAGCGAACTACTTCAGATTGCTACCCGACTCCCGGGTGTCACTCTGGGGCCAATCGCCGACGAGCCGGGCGAACGACCAGAACGAGTGCCATACGTACCACCTGCGCTACCACCAGATCCACTGTTTGATGATGGGTGGGGATATGCCCTGAGGAGAACCGTGATGGACCCGACATGGATGGGAGACCAGTTCCCAGACCTCGCCGAGGCTGCCGCGACTCGCGCCGAGCAGCTGACCGTCGACCTCGGCGACCTCCACGAGCCCGCCGCTACGGCACAGCCGCAACGTTTCGCCACCTCGGTGACGAACCTCGTCGCCCTTGCCGAGTGCCCCCTGCGGTTCAAGTGGATCCACCATGACCGCCTCCCTCGCAGACCACGCATGTCAGCGGTGCGCGGGACCGAGTTCCATCGCAAGGCAGAGCTCCACAACCTGGGCATCATCGCCCTCGAGGATGCGGCAGACGTCTCGTATGACAGCCTCGGAGATGCCCCAGACCCCGGCGAGCAACCAGATGCAACCGGTCGATCACCCATCGACCCGTGGGACACCTTCAGAGACTCCCGGTTTGCACAGGACACGCCGTTTCTCGTCGAAACGCCGTTCGAGATCACCATTGACGGGCGAACGGTGCGGGGCAAGGTCGACGCCGTGTATCGCGACGAGGACGCTTGGGAGATCGTCGACTACAAGTCGGGGCGCGCATCGCCGTCCGACGAGAAGCTCGTCCAGCTGCAGGCCTATGCGCTCGCCGCGCGTGACGGCAACTTGGCCACCTCCACGCCTGAGACCATCGATGTCACATTCGCCTGGTTCGGATCCGAGCAGGCCGTCGAGGTGACCGAGCACGCAGATGAGTCATGGCTGGACAGCGCTGAACAGGTGGTTGGGTCGCTCCTCGAACAGGCGGAGGACGGTCCGTTCGATCCTTGGCCGAGCACCAGCTGCCAATGGTGCGACTTCCTCCACCACTGCGAAGCCGGCAAGGCACACGTCGCTCAGTCCACCACCGAGCCGTGAGCCGTGTCGACAACGAACGTCACCGGCCCGTCATTCACCAGCGCCACCTCCATCATCGCCCCAAACGCACCCGTGGCGACTCCCAAACCAAGTGCGGCAAAGTGACTCGCAACCTCTTCGACCATCGGCTCAGCTATCTCAGGAGCTGCTGCACCAGAGAATGACGGTCGACGGCCTCGGCGGATAGCACCTGCAAGGGTGAACTGGGAAACGACGAGCACCTCTCCCGCGATATCGATGAGTGATCGATTCATGCGGCCATCGTCATCCGGGAATATTCGGAGATTTGCGATCTTGTCGACGGTCGCCGTCACGTCGTCATCAGTGTCCGCCGGCACCACGGCAACCAGCGCAAGGATTCCCGTGCCGATGCTGGCACTGCGCACGCCGTCGACGTCGACTGATGCGCTCGATACTCGTTGGATGACGGTGCGCACGCTGCCCTCGTCGTTCGTGATTCCCGTTGGATGCGTGGCAGCGAACCTACACTTGCCGCCATGCTCCTCACTGTCTTTCTGACGGCTGTGCGCGGCTTCGCCATGGGCGCCGCCGACATCGTTCCAGGCGTCTCCGGCGGAACCATCGCCCTCATCTTCGGAATCTACGAACGCCTCGTGTCGTCAGTCAGGGCAGGCTCCTCTGCGCTCGGTCACCTCATCAAGGGTGACCTGACCGGGTTCAAGGATTGGATGCGGCGCGTCGACTGGGCGTTCATCATCCCGCTCGGCGCCGGAATCCTCATCGCCATCATCGCCCTCGCCCCGCTCATTGAGCACCTCCTCGAAGACGAGGCCGTACTGATGGCAGCGGTGTTCCTGGGTTTGGTCGCCGGATCTGTGGTCGTCGCATGGCGCCTGCTCAAAGAGCCAACGGTGCAACATCTCTTGATCATCGTCGGCGTCGGCATTGCAGCCTTTGTGCTGCTCGGGCTCCGAGGCGGAACATCCGAGGCATCCGTATCGCAGGCATCCGACCCGACCCTGTGGGCCTTCTTCTTCGCCGGCGCAATCGCCATTTGCGCGATGATCCTCCCCGGCGTCTCAGGGTCGTTCCTACTGGTCGTGCTCGGGATGTACGGACCAGTGCTGTCGGCAGTCACCGATCGAGACCTGGCTTCTCTCGCAGTCTTCATGGTCGGTGCGGTGGTCGGGTTGGCACTGTTCTCTCAGATCCTCGACCGAGCCCTCCACCGCTACCACGACGTCGTCATTGCCTCGCTCATCGGGCTCATGGCCGGATCGGTGCGTGTGCTGTGGCCGTGGCCACTCGGGGTGGACTCGACGGATCTCGGCGCACCGGAGGGGCAGGTCGTCGCATCCATCGTTGCCGCGCTGATCGCCTTTGTCGCGGTGATCATCATCGCCGGAGCGGCTCAGCGGCTCGAAGCCTCCGAGGAATCAGCATCCACCGAAGTGGGCTGATCGGCTTTCTGACGTTCAACCGATTCAGGCGAGAGAACGTCGAACGACTGCCACCGCTTCAGGACCGCATCGGCAACCTCGAGGTCCTCAACGGCATACGTTCCGTCGCCGATTGCATCGATGATCGATGCGATGCGGGCGTCCCTATCAACGGGGCCGCGATCAGAGGAATCCGAGGTCACGCCTTCACCGTGGCATCCAACTCGGCCTCGAGCGGTGGGCACAAGAGCTTGTAGACGATCGGGGACAAGAGCGCGGTCACCCCGACGATCAGCACTGCTCCTGCCGCGACGCCCTCACCGATGATCCCTTTCTGCACTCCGACCTCAGCCAATGCGATGATGACGCTCAGTTGCCCAGCGAGAAGCACGCCACCGCCCAGCGACTCCTTGAAGGTCAGACCTCGCAGCATCATCAATGGCGACGGAATGAGCTTGGCGGCGATCGCCACAACAATGATCGAGATCGCCGCGATCAGTACGGCTGAATCTGCGAGCGCGTCGAGAGGGAACCGGATCCCAACCGAGATGAAGAAGATGGGGATGAGGAATCCGTAGGCGAAGCCAGATAGGCGTTCCTCGAGATCTCCAGAATCCCGGAACACGAACGCAAAGATGGCACCGGCCATGAACGCACCCAGGATCGGATCCATACCCAGAGCAATCGACACCCCGATGAACACGAAGAGCAGGGCAAGAGAAAACCGTATCCCGAGCTCATCCGGATCGTTGCTGGAGAACAGCTTCTCCGCTTGGTCAGGGAACCACCACGCCAGTGTCCGCATCACCCACAGCACCCCGAGCAGGATCGCAACGAACACCAGCACATAGAGCAACTCGACGCCGACGCCGCTCTCCCACCACACCGTGTAGACGATGACGCCGGTGGCTGCGAGGAACTCAGCAATGATGCCGATCACAATGACGATCTGGCCCTGGCGGGTGAAGGATCGGTTGGTACTGCGGAGGCTCGGAATGATGATCCCCACGGACGCCGCAGAAACCAGGAGGGTCAGGTAGACACGCTCAGCCGTGGTCCCCAGATCGACGTAGCCGAGCCCAACCCAAGCAAGTACAACGACGGCGAGGTAGAACGCAAAAGCGAACAGGATCGGCCCGACTCCCTCGCGTTCAAGTGACGTGAAGTCGATCTCGAATCCAGCGAGGAACATCAGCAGAAAGAGTCCGATCTCGGCGAGGACAAGTACAAAACCCTCGCTCGCCGTTTCCGATCCAATCAGACCGAGAACCTGGGGCCCGATCAGCAATCCGAAGAGGATCTCGAGCACAACGGCGGGGACACGGACAAAACGGGCAACCAGCGGAAGCAGGAATGCGGCGAACCCGATGACAATGAAGGTGACCGCGCTTGGGAGGATCTCGTCTGCGGTCGCAGCAACGATCACATCCATGTCAGTCGACCACGGGTACGAAGAGAACCGAGCCGTGACTGCGCAAGGCCGCCCATACGGCCGCGCCCGGGTTGAAGCCGCTGACGGGGAGCTCCGGCATGGAAACCACCAG
>CAJQOW010000036.1 GCA_905480055.1 uncultured Acidimicrobiia bacterium | reverse complement strand
GCGATGGTGAGCGCCTCGATCAGGCGGTAGGGGTCTGCCTCCATGAGGACGCGGTCCTTGAAGGTGCCCGGTTCCGATTCATCGGCGTTGCAAACGACATACTTCCGGCCCTCGCCAGCGGCCACCGCCTGCCACTTGATTCCGGCCGGGAACGCGGCCCCACCGCGGCCCCGCAGCTTGCTTGCCACGATCTCATCGACCACCTCGTGCGGTTGTCCCGCGAGAGCCCGGCGCAGCGCAACGATGCCTCCTTGGGACTCGTGGTGGCCGAGGGTCAGCGTTGTCCTGGCGAGCAGGCGGCTGTCGGGACGGGCCGGTGTGGAATCAATGGACCCGGTTGGCGTTTGTGCCGCAAGTGCATCGATCACTTGTTGCGCCGAGGCTGGCGCGATCATCACGTCGGCCGCTCCGGCGATTTGAATGTATGCGGCCGAACCTTTCTCACACTGGCCAAGGCACGGCGATCGAACCCACGCAGCTGCGCTCCCGAACTCTCCGGCGTGACCCAGCCTGTCCCGCAACTCGGCAACCATCGGATCGACACCCGCGGCCTTGCAGGCGATGTCGTCACACACGTTCGCCACGCGTGGTGGCCTTGGCTCGGTAGCGATGAGGTCGTAGAACTGCGCAACGCCATAGGCCTCTGCGGGGCTCACCGGAATCCGCTTGGCGATGTAGTTGATGGCGCCGTGGCTCACCCACCCGATGTCGGCCTGGACGGCATTGAGGGCGGGAAGCAGCAGGTGCCTGCGGCTGTGGGCTGCACCAAAGCCACCGTATGCGACATGGTCATCGAGCTCGCTGCGGTCCTCCGCCCCACCGAAGACCGACCCCGGTGCGCCGAGCAGTGCATCAACAGCTGCCCGCTCGGCCTTGGTTGGTTCGTGGTCTGTCTGCTGGTAGTCGATGGCAGTTCCTCAGGTCGTCTCGATGCGCACGGCAGTGGCCTTGAACTCGGCGGTGCCTGCCTTCGGATCCCATGCGTCGATGGTCAGCGTGTTGACATCGACGTCGTCCGGCGAGTGGATCGCCATGAACACGAGGCCTTTGCGCAGTCCATCAGAAATCCGAACCGGCACTTCGATGGATCCACGACGCGAGGTCACGCGGACGACATCTCCTTCGCCTGCCCCGAGATCCACTGCTTGCTCAGCCGTCATGTCGATGACTGCTCCGTGGCGAATCGGCGACCGGAAGCCGCCTGACTGCACGCCCGTGTTGTAGCCGTCGAGCCTGCGGCCTGTTGTGAGTCGAATGGGGTAGTCGTCATCAAGTGGGTCCACGGGCGGAACCCACGCAACGATGGAGAAGGGTGCAGGCTCTCGTGGAAGCGGGTCTTCCCAGAGCCAGCCGTGGAGGAACAGTGTGCCGGGATGATCATCAGTCGGGCACGGCCACTGGAGTCCGCCCAGTCGCTCGATGCGCTCGTAGGACATGCCAGCGTGCATCGGGGAGAGGGTGCGGAGTTCGTTCCAGATGTCCTCGGCGACCGGTTCGCCCCATTCGTGGCCCATCGCTTCGGCGAGGGCGTAGAAGATCGCGACATCGTCCTTGGCTTCACCGGGAGGTTCCAGCGCTTTGCGCACACGTTGCACCCTGCGCTCGGACGACGTGACGGTTCCCTCTGTTTCCGCCCAACCGGCTGCCGCGGGGAAGACCACATCGGCAAGCTCCGCGGTCTTGGTCCGGAAGATGTCCTGAACCACCAAGTGCTCGAGGCCTTCGAGCAACTCGATGGCCCTCCCGGAGTCAGCCTCGGACTGGGCTGGGTTCTCACCGATGACGTACATCGCGGTGATGTCCGATCGTTCCATTGCATCGAACATCTCGGCAACATGCCAGCCCGGATCGGACGGGATCTCGGCTCCGTAGACGGCCTCGAATTTCGCCCTCGAGGTGGTGTCAGCAACATCCTGGAACCCCGGGAGCTTGTTCGGTAGGGCACCCATGTCTCCACCGCCCTGCACGTTGTTCTGACCCCGAATAGGGACGAGGCCGGAGCCGTAGCGCCCGACGTGTCCGGTGAGGAGCGCCAGGTTGATGAGAGCCAGCACATTGTCGGTGCCGTTGTGGTGTTCCGTGATTCCGAGTGTCCAACAGAGCTGCGCAGTCTCAGCCTTGGCGTAGTCATGGGCGAGGGAGCGAATGGCCGATGCGGGGACGCCAGTGATCGACTCCGCGTGGTCGAGGGTGTATGGCTCCACGGCCGCTGCGAAGTCATCGAATCCCGACGTTGCGTGTTCGATGAAGTCGGTGTTGGCGAGTCCTGCATGGATGATTTCCCTGGCAACGGCGTTTGCGAGGGCGATGTCGGATCCCACGTCGATGCCGAGCCAGACGTCCGACCACTCTGCCGAGTCGGTGCGTCGGGGATCCACGGTGTACATCTGTGCGCCGTTGCGGACGCCCTTGGCGAGGTGGTGGAAGAAGATCGGATGGGCCGAACGCGCGTTGGAACCCCACAGGATGATGAGATCCGTGGTTTCGATCTCCTCATAGGACGATGT
>CAJQOW010000035.1 GCA_905480055.1 uncultured Acidimicrobiia bacterium | reverse complement strand
GAGAGCGATCAGCTCCGCACACAACAGGGTTCGATGAAGCCGGATGTCGTCTCTCGCATCGATGTCATGCGGTCCCTCGTCCGTGAACGCCTAGGGGCCGAGTGACCCCGGCCGCCATGGCGAGGGCGCCTAGGGGGTGGGAGCTGGTGGCCGATAAACATCAAGGGGATTCTCGGGGTATCCCTCGCATCCGAAGAACGCCTCGAATGCTTCTTTGAGGTCCGGTGGGATCCAAGGCGTGTCAGCAAGGTTCTCGCGTTGGTCCGAGATGGCATTCAATCGGGCTTCGAAGTCGGCGCACTGTTGCTTGTCCAGTGCAAGTGCCGTCCTGTACGCGCTCATCTCTGGGCTATCCGAAAGCTCATACCAATCCCCAGCGATACCTGCCTTGGCTGCCATGGCCTCTTGCGCAGGGATGAAGCCGTCATCGAAGTCGAAGAAGAGGTCGTGGAGCTCTGCGATGGAATCTGGGGGATCGATGGCTGCGATCGACTCCTCGACCCCTGCTTCGATCTCTCTCACACGTTCGAACGCGTGCTGCAGGTCCTGAGGTGTGAATTCCGTGATCTCATCGGGGCCAGCGACGAGCACCGCACCTTGCGGACTCGCAACGAGCGTCCCGTACTGCTCGGCAGCTTGGTCCACGATGACTTTGACCTGCTCGGTGTACTCGGCGAGCGAGGCTTCCTCGCCACCGCACGACGCAACGACGACCGTCAGGCACGCAGCGACCATGATGCAACGCAAGGCGACCCTCCTATCGACGTCATCGTATGGCCCTGCACATCCATAGGCCACGCCGCCCGAGAGTTGAGCGCGCGGGCCGCCCAAGCCTGCCGATGTGATGCAGATCAGTCCTCGTCGGTGAGAATCTGATGGAGGGCGGCGCGGGCCTGAGATGCAAACTGCGGATTGCTGTGCGTGTAGTACGGAATGGCTGCGACTGCCATGTGCAGGGCCCAGCCCTTGGCTCGCATCCAATCCGATCGGCGAGCCCCGGTCGCCGTCCTGAAGGTCTCCCGGCTATCGGCATCGAACAGCCACCATGCCGCAAGGCAGTCAGCCGACGGGTCGCCAACGGTGCAGCCCTCCCAGTCGATGACAGCGACAAGCTCTCCGTGGCTCGCGATGAGATTGTCGCCACGGAGGTCCGAGTGCAGCCACGCCGGGCCATCGGTCCATTCGCCGACGGCAATGCATTTCTCCCACACGGCCATGAGGGGGTCCCTCTCGATGTCGTCGGGTTGCTGTGCGACCCATTGGCGAAAGTCCTTGTCCACCTGCTCGAGTCCGAAGGCCCGATAGTTGCCTCCCTCTGGTGCCCCCTCGGTCGGTACCTCTCTCATTGCACCTACGAACGCACCGAGCGCCAATGCTGCATCGTGGAGGTCGGACAGGTTCTGGTGGTTGGCTGCCTCACCTTCGACCCATTCGAGAACCGACCAATGCGAGGGGTACTCATCTGTCGGTGAACCAAGGGCAAGGTACGTAGGGACGGTGAGGGGCACCCGCGGTGCAAGCACCGGCATCCACTGGGACTCCCGGATCGGACCGGCCCCGAAGTCGGGTGTGCGAGGGAGCCGGATGACCTTGTCGTCGCCGAGGCGGTACGTCCAGTTCACTGTTCCTGAAGTGTCCAACCGTTGCGTTGGCAGGTCCGACCACTGCGGCATTTGGCCCGCAACGAGTCGACCCACCAGGTCGTGGTCGATGACGAACTCATGTGCATGCAGGCCCACGACGCAACGCTAGCCACCCATCACCATGCGGCTACCGACAGGCGGATAGACAGACAAGAAGAACGCGTTGCTCACGGCTCACGGCTTTGAAGCCCGGGTGCCGGCCGGCGGGGGCCAGAAGACGCACCAGTGGGCGTGTCACCCGAGGGAGACACGCCCACTGCTTGGAACGGTTCTGGTTGTGCATCGGCGCAGGACTTCGCAACGCCCCTGCCGAGCTGGGAGGCGTATCGAACGCGCCAGCCCGTGATCAACCGTTGACGATCACAGCTGGTCGAGGTACGCCTGCTGGGCAGCTCGGTAGTCGGCAACGATCTCAATTATCGAACGCTCCAGCGGGTTACTTCCGAATATCTGTGCCATCCACTCGTCGTGGAGTGTCGCATCGTTCTCGGAGAGCCATTGGAGGAACGTGACCTGTGCAGCAGCACCTTCGCCGAGCGTCGAAGCCATCGACTGGACGAATCCGTCGAGGCCGACGACGATCGTGAGGTCGAACTCGAGTTCGCCCCCGGTGAGCGAGTCGACGGCGCCACCCGTCACAAGGACGGGGCAGCTGTATCCGCCAGGCCCGATCTCCTCACAGTCCCCGAGCAGCGTGTACTCGGCACCGATCGCCGCCATGGCCTCGTAGCGTTGACGGGCTTCCTCTTCGGATGCGCCTACGACGAAGGTGCGGTGGTGGCTGTCGGTCGCTGCCACCGTCAGAACGTCCGACTGGAGTTTGGTGGAGAAGATCGCCACGTACTCGTCCCAGTCGGGGTTGTTGGCATTGGCAACCCATGCCTCGGCGGCCTCCGTGCCGGTCGGGAAGCGGCCAATGGATTCTTCGACCACCTCGGCAACCGTCGTGGGGACGGGCTCTTCCGATGGGGTAACGGCATCGTCGCCGCTGCTGGACGTGACGAAGGCGATTCCTGCCACGACCAGGACGATCACGGCGGCTGCTGCGAGAGCTGGCTGCCACCACGGGCGCTTCGGGGTCTGCGGTGTCTTCTGGGTTTGGGTATCGAGTGTCTGGGTCATGGTCCTCTCCTGAGTCGCAGTGAGGAACACAGCCGCATTGGGACGGCGATCGGCGAGGACCTCGGTGGCATACACGCCGGCATCCGGGATGGGATTGGCGTCCGTCATCATCTGAAGTGCTTGGGTCTCGTTCATTGTGTTCCTCCTTTCGCGGTCGACTCGGTCGAGGTGATGGACGAGTTGCGGCTCGACAACCTGCCGGCGAGGCGCTTGCGCGCCCTCGATAGCCTCTGCTTTGCCGCATCCGGTGAGCAACCGAGCACCACAGCCATCTGCGGTGCCGACAGTTCCTCCCACGTGGCGAGACGGAGAATCTCGGAGTCCTTCGGTGCCATGTCGGCAAGCGCCTCGAGGACCGTGCGGTCCTGTTCACGACGGACCACGATCTGATCGGGTGACTCGTCGTTCGTGTGGCCGAGGCCACCGAGACGATCGATCAATCGCCGCCGTCGTTTCGCACCCCGCAGCCGGCTACCGATGGTCCGGTAGGCGACCCCGTAGAGCCAGGCGAGCTGGGTGCCGGCATCGACTTCGTCGATCCGACGCCACAACACCACGAAGACGTCGTTGGCGATGTCTTCCGCTTCAGTTCGACCCACCCGGCGACCGGCATACGCCAGCACGCTGTCGTAGTGGTCGTTGTACATCCGGGTGAACCGAAACTCGGCGGCGGGATCCATCACCTTCTCCTTGTCTCCCTGCCCATGTATTG
>CAJQOW010000034.1 GCA_905480055.1 uncultured Acidimicrobiia bacterium | reverse complement strand
CACAGGCTCGATCGCGACACGTCGGGTCTGTTGGCTGTGGCCAGGAGCCCAGAGGGCTACGAAGGTCTGTCGGCCATGATGCGGGAACGTACGGTCAACCGGAGGTACCTGGCGGTGGTGGCCGGTCGGTTCGACAGCACGACCGGGACCATCGATGCACCGCTCGGAAGGGATCCGTCGAACCCGACGCGGATGCGGGTTGATCGAGCGGGGCGGTCGTCGCGCACCAACTACCGCAGATTGGCAACCTGGGATGGCCGCGATGCTTCGCTGATTTCGGTTGAGTTGGAGACAGGGCGAACCCATCAGATCAGGGTGCACATGCGCTCTATCGATCATCCGATCATCGGCGATCGGGCCTACGGGAAGTCAGGAACGCTGGGAGACCCGGGCCGACCGTGGCTGCATGCGCGCCAGTTGTCGTTTGCCCATCCGGTCTCCGGCGAGCGAATTGATATTGTCTCTGGGCTTCCCGAGGATCTTGGCGATAGTCTGTCCGTGTTGGGTGAACCAGATTCTGGCGAACTTGAAGACATCGATGGGAGTGCTTTGTGACGGTCTACTACGAACGACTCTCGAATCTCGACGCCTCCTTCCTGGCGCTCGAATCCCGCTCGACGCATATGCATGTGGGTGCAGTGGCGATATTCGGCCAGGGGCCGCATACGGGGGCAGAGGGCGTCGACATCGTGGCCCTACGCAAGCTTGTCGGGGCGCGTCTGGATTCCATACCTCGGTATCGGCAACGGCTTGCGACGGTGCCCGTCGAGGGCCACCCCGTGTGGGTGGATGACGAACACTTCCAACTCGACTACCACGTCCGCCACATAGCCCTGCCGCATCCAGGTACTGAAACACAACTCAAATCCCTGGTGGGACGGTTGATGTCCCAGCAACTCGACAGATCCAGGCCGCTGTGGGAGCTCAACGTCGTCGAAGGACTCGAAGATGGCGGCTTCGCCATCGTCTCGAAGATTCACCATTGCATGATCGATGGCATGTCCGGCATCGACTTGATGGCAGTGATCCTCGACTTCATGCCGGATGTCGAAATCGTGGAGCCCGAGCCCTGGGTCGCCAGGCCCGCTCCCAACGGCACAGAACTCGCCGTGCGGGAGATCTCGAGGACGATCTCTCGGTTCCTTGGAGGACTCGGAGACATCTCGGAGCTGATCGGGGACATCGATCACATTCGTACTGACTGGACCCACCGCCTACGCGCTGCCGGTGCATCGCTGTCATCTGGTTGGCTCACCCAAACAGGCAAGACGCCACTCAACGGTGACATCGGACCTGCTCGGTGGTTCGACTGGCTCGAGCTGCCCCTCGACGAGGTGAAGGCAATCAAGAACACCCATGAGGTCACCGTCAATGACGCGATGCTCGCCGTGGTGGCCGGTGCGGTGCGGCGCTACCTCCTCACCGAAGGCGATATGGTCGAGGATGAACTCGCCGACGTCGAGTTCCGCATCATGGCACCTGTGTCGGTGCGGACAGAGGATGAGCAGGGGACGCTCGGCAACAAGGTCGCCATGTGGCTCATGGCCCTGCCAGTCGCTGAGCCGGATCCGGCACTGAGGATTCAGATCGTCAAGGAAGAGACCAAGACTTTGAAAGAGACCGACCAAGCCCTGGGTGCCTCAACGCTGGTCCAGGTCTCAACCGGCGCACCCGCAACTATTGTGTCCCTTGCGACGAGGCTCGCAGGTGGTGTGATCCGTCCGTTCAACATGACGGTCACCAACGTGCCGGGCCCGCAGTTCCCGATGTACATGGCAGGCAGCCAGATGCTTGCGACCTATCCGCTGGTGCCGCTGTGGCAGAGTCACGGCGTCGGGCTCGCAATGTTCTCGCTCAACGGAAATGTCGACGTCGGCATCAACATGGACCGGACCATCATCGAGGATCCAGCTGTTTTCGGCCAGTGCATGATGTGGGCCTTCAAGGAAATGAAGGACGCCGACCGCACCGAACTCCCCACCGAACCAGAGAACGCCGAGGCCACCGAGGCGGCGACCGAAGAACCCCCATCCAAGCCCAAGAAGGCCCCACCAATGGGAACACGGTGACCTTCGGTCCCTGTGTCGTAGTACGTCATACGTCGAACGTTTTACGTACCTCCGCGGCAGCTCTGCGGCGAAGTGCCACCGAATCTCCAAGAGGCCAGCGAACGGAAACGCGCTGATACCTACGACGTATGACGTACTACGTAAGACTGCGGCAACGCTTGTTCGGCGCTAGCCGAAGAAGGTTGCCGCGGTGTCGTAGATGTCCTGCGGCACGCCCCGGATCGACTCGGTGGCGACCTTCATCGGCACCGGTACGATTTCGGTCCCTTGGACCGCAGCCATGACGTTGGTGAGTCCATCGATCGCCATATCTGCGGCACCGACGCCAAGCCTGGTGGCCAGCACCCGGTCCGCTGCAGCAGGCGTTCCGCCACGCTGTATGTGACCGAGCACAGACACGCGAGTCTCGAACTGGGTGAGGTCCTCTATGGCGTCTGCGATCTGATAGCTGACACCGCCGAGCCTCTCGAACCCGAACGCATCCTTCTTCATGACGAGCGGCTCATAGCCGTCCGGGGGATTGATGCCCTCTGCGACGACGACGATCGAGTAGCTGTGGCCAGCGCGGTGACGACCGCGAATGGTCTTGGCGATCTCATTGAGGTCGTAGTCGTACTCGGGAATCAGGATGTAGTCAGCGCCGCCGGAGATCCCCGCGTACGTCGCGATCCATCCCTTGGTGCGGCCCATGACCTCGACGACGATGACCCGGTTGTGCGCCTCTGCCGTGGTCGCAAGCCTGTCTATGGCGTCGGATGCGATCTGAACGGCAGTGGCGAAACCAAAGGTCGTGTCCGTACCGGCGATGTCGTTGTCGATGGTCTTGGGAACACCGATAACGGGGAGGCCTTCATCGGCGAGTTTCATCGCCGAACGAAGGGTGCCATCACCCCCGATGACGATCAGCTTGTCGATGCCGTTGCGCGAGATCGTGCGACTGCATGAGTCGAGCCCATCGCCGTGCACATAGGGATCCATTCGGGAGGTGCCAAGCAGGGTTCCTCCACGACCGAGGATGCCGCGAACATCGTCCCGATCCAACGGCATCGTGCGGTCGTCCATCAGACCTTCCCAGCCGTTGCGAATACCTACAACCTCAGTGTCGCGTTCGGTCGATCGACCGACAACACCGCGAATTACGGCATTCAGACCGGGGCAGTCACCTCCATCGGTGAGTACTCCGACATCGCT
>CAJQOW010000033.1 GCA_905480055.1 uncultured Acidimicrobiia bacterium | reverse complement strand
TTCCGTTCCTGCAGTCCGAGGCAGGTGTCGAGGATGCGGTTGTGGTGAGCAGGGTCCTGCGCAGCTGGGGCAAGTCGGAAGCGGCGGTTGGGGAGATGTTCGATGACCTCTTCCACGGATCAACCAATCCGACCGTGGCGTTCCTTGCATCGTCCGGCATGATCAAGGTGCGCCTCACTGCAAGGGCACCAACGGAGCGAGCCGCATACGAGTTGATTGCACCACTCGAAGCTGAGGTGCGGTCGAGGCTCGGACATCACATCTTTGGCACGGACAACGACACCATTGAACGCATCATCCACACCGAGCTCGCCGAGCGCGGGTGGAAGATCGGGACCGCAGAATCGGCAACTGCAGGCATTGTGGCGTCACGCCTGACTTCGATTCCCGGTTCGAGTGCCACGTTCCGAGGTTCGATTGGTGCCTATGCACCTGACGTCAAGGTGTCGATCCTCGGGGTGTCCCAGAAGACCCTCGATGAGCACGGCGTCGTATCCGAAGAGACGGCGCTTGAGATGGCCCGTGGCGCACGGCGCGTGCTGAGTGTGGATGTTGCGGTTGCGGTAACAGGTTCGGCAGGCCCTGCACGGCTCGAAGCTGACACCGGAACGATGTGTGTCGCAGTGGTGACACCCGACGGCGAACTCGCTCGAACCTTCCGCATGCCCGGGGACCGCGAGCGAGTGCGTACCTACACAGCGACAGCGGCACTGCACCTGGTGCGGCTGGCGATGGAGCGTCTGCCCGCATCCTGAACAGGGATCCTGAAGGCGCTGTGGGGTACGATCCGTCGCTGTGACCGGCAACTCCTTCCTCGCGATCGAACTCTCCGAATCGGATCGACACCACTTCGCGGCTGCACTCCACGAAGCGAGTCCCGGTCCCAGGATCCCCGGACGTCGCACGAAGCCGGAGAACTGGCACATCACCGTGCGATTCCTCGGCCAGATCGACGAGGTCGTGCGCGATCGGATCGCGATGGAGATCGACGAGAGCCTCGACGCGGCCGGCGGCCGGGTTCATGTCGCGGGGTTGGGTGCCTTCCCGCGGGCATCCAAGGCCACGGTTATGTATGCCGCGATCGACGACCCCGGAGGGATCCTCGATGCAATCGCCGCACAGTGCGAGCGGGCCTGCCGCGACGTGGGTCTCGAGCCGGAGGAGCGCCCTTTCGTTCCCCACCTCACACTTGCCAGGATTCGCCCCCCGAGGGACGTGCGGCGGTTGATCGACGCGTTCAGTGACTTCTCCGTCCGTTTGGTCGTGGAGCGCGTCGCCCTCATGCACGGAGAGGAAACGTCGGATGGGATTCGCTACGTGCGAGACACGGATTTCTTGCTTCGATGACCTCCCGACACGCCTACTGTTCCCCATCTGATGACCGATCGACTCGTAACACTCAGGCCCGTCGATGACGACAACGTTCATGCCGTGATTGATCTCTCGGTCGCGGATGATCAAGTCGACTTCGTCGCACCCAATGTGCATTCGCTCGCCCAGGCGTTTGCGACGACCAAGGTGTGGGTGCGGGCCGTGTACGAAGGCGATGAGCCTGTCGGGTTCGTGATGCTTTCCGACGACGATGAGAAGCCCCGCTACTACCTGTGGCGGTTCATGATCGATGCGAACCACCAGGGCAGGGGTCTCGGCAAACAGGCCATGGCGCTAACTCACGACTACGTGAGGACGAGGCCAGGCGGGGACAGGGTCTACCTGTCGTATGTACCTGCCGAAGGTGGCCCTGAGATGTTCTACAAGTCCCTCGGGTACAAGGACACAGGGGTAGAGCACGGTGGCGAACTCGAAGCGGTGCTCGAGCTCGCGTGAGCTGATACGGCTCGCCCCCGGGCCCAACGCTGGCCCTACGTCCGAAATGCTCGACATCGAACAGGTGTTCGGTTACAGTTCCTTCCGATCGAACACCACGCATACGTACTCCGTATCGAACCGTGTCACACGCACGAGATACCGTTGCGGAAACGAATCGAAAGGGAAGCCCATGGCAGCAGCAGAGTCGAAGGACCGAGAGAAAAACCTCGAGATGGCAATGTCGCAGATCGAGCGACAGTTCGGCAAGGGCGCCATCATGCGTCTCGGCACGGACGAGATTCGCAAGATCGAAGCCATCTCGACTGGTGCGCTCTCCCTGGACCTCGCATTGGGCATCGGAGGCCTGCCTCGTGGCCGCGTCGTCGAGATCTACGGTCCCGAGTCCTCAGGCAAGACGACGCTGTCGTTGCATGTTCTCGCTGAGGCGCAGCGCAACGGTGGCACGGCCGCATTCATCGATGCAGAGCATGCGCTGGACCCCCAGTACGCGAGGGCCATTGGCGTCGACATCGATGAGCTGTTGATCTCGCAGCCAGACACCGGAGAGCAAGCGCTCGAGATCGCTGACATGCTCATTCGCTCGGGTGCCCTTGACGTCGTGGTGATTGACTCGGTCGCTGCACTCGTTCCCCGCGCAGAGCTCGAGGGCGACATGGGTGATACGCATGTCGGTCTTCAGGCGCGTTTGATGTCCCAGGCACTGCGGAAACTCTCCGGAACGATCAATCGATCCAACACAACCGCCGTGTTCATCAACCAGATCCGCGAGAAGATCGGTGTGATGTTCGGGTCTCCCGAAACCACGCCTGGTGGACGCGCACTGAAGTTCTACTCGAGCGTCAGGATCGACATCCGTCGCATCGAAGCGATCAAGGTCGGCACCGAGAACATCGGTAACCGGGTCCGTACGAAGATCGTCAAGAACAAGGTTGCGCCACCGTTCCGTGTCGCTGAATTCGACATCATGTTCGGTGAGGGCATCTCACGCGAGGGCAGCTTGCTCGATGTCGCTGTTGAACATGGCCTAGTACGCAAGGCCGGGGCCTGGTTCACGTATGAGAGCGAACAGCTCGGACAGGGTCGAGAGAAG
>CAJQOW010000032.1 GCA_905480055.1 uncultured Acidimicrobiia bacterium | reverse complement strand
CCCCGACGTATCCGCCGATCAGATAGATCTCGCCAGGAGTGCCGGTCGGCGTCATCGCATACTGCGATCGAAGCGACGGTGCCGGCGATGAGTCTTCTTCTGTCCACACTCCCTTGGCCGTTTCGTAGACCCAGGTGTCTGCGAGATAGGTATGGGACCCACCCGACACGGAGCGACCTCCGAACACAATCAGTCGACCGGCCCCGTCCGACGTCATCTGGTGACCACGTCGTGGTGCAGGCCACGCAACTTCGCTCTCTTCGGCGATGGTCGAGGGCGGCGGATCGGCTGGCGGTGCAATCGTCGCAACGGTCGTTGAAGGGACAGTGTCGGACGCCTCGACGCACCCCGATGCGGCGAGCGCGATCACCATGAGACCAAAGACCCATCGGATTCTGTATGGCGCTGATCGCACCACTGTGCCTCCTGCTCCACGGCAGCAGACCGTTGGCCACTTATGCGACAGTCGATTCCGTGGATGGGACGACCATAGGCGCGCGACCCACTCGACAGTCCTCGGCCATAGGGACTGGATTGAAACGACGGGCGAGATGAGAAGACCGTGCGCCATCGCCGGTGCCAGACGAGAAGCGAGCTCAGCGGGAAAGGCAGAGTTTCACCTTTGGCCGCCAACGCCACCCGGTAGGTGCGGATGATCCGCCTAGGGACGGCTCCATTGGGTGATCGGCGGGCCGAAGCACACCCACACGGATCGGCTGTCAGATCCCGTGGTTAGTTCTATCCGGGCGGGTCTGGTAGATTGAAACAATAACGATTCTCATTATCGGAGGTGCAAATGAGAAGGCACAAACCCAACCTGCGGATATCGCTGCTCGTCCTCGTGGTCGTTCTGGCGATGGTCGCTGCTGCGTGCGGATCCGATGATGCCAGCGCCGATGAGAACCTGCCGACGATCATCGTCACGACGAGCATCTGGGGTGACGTCGTCGAGAACCTCGTTGGTGACGACGCCAATGTCGAAGTCATCATCCCCATCGGAGCGGATGCACACGACTTCTCACCGTCATCACAACAGGTTGCCGCGATCCAAACTGCTGACCTCGTTGTTGCCAATGGGCTTGGTCTCGAGGAGGGCCTCGAGGACGTGCTCGAAGCCGCAGCTGCGGATGGCGTCAACGTACTCGAGGTCGCACCGCTGGTGAACCCGATTCCCTTCGGGCTCGACGACGAGCACTCCGATGAGGACCACTCGGATGAAGAGGGTGAGCACCCTGACGAGCACGCCCACGATGGTGATGACCCGCATGTCTGGATGGACCCTGACCGCGTCGCACTTGCTGCGCTCGAAATCACCGAGGCACTCACTGCGCTCGACGGCACGATCGACTGGATGGGACGGGCCGTGTCCTATTCCGACGAGCTGAAGAAAGCTGGTGTCGAGGCTGGAGAGATGCTCGCGGTGGTGGCGGCTGACCAGCGCAAACTCGTGACGAACCACGAGGCGCTCGGCTACTTCGCCGACCGTTTCGACTTCGAGGTCGTTGGTGTCGTGTTCCCCGGCGGGTCAACACTATCGGACCCGTCGTCTGCCGAGCTTGCTGAGCTCGTCGAGACCATGGAGGAGGAAGGCGTGTCCACGATCTTCGGCGAGAGCTCGTCTCCGTCGACGCTGGCTGACGCCGTCGCTGCCGAAGTCGGTGACGAGGTCCAGGTCGTAGAGCTCTACACCGAGTCGCTCGGCGAGCCGGGTTCGGGTGCTGACACGGTGATTGGTATGACGCTCACGAACGCAGAGCGCGTCGCCGAGTCGCTGGGAGGTTGAGGTCTGCCGAACCTGCGCCTCGACGTCGCCAATGGGCATCGTTGATCGCTTGATGGCGTCAGTCCCGCAACCGCCTATGAGGCAGATTCGCAGGCTTCAATGCCCTGTACTGCTGTCGATTTCTGCCTGCAGACCCTGGTCCCTTGGGGGATTCGGCAGGATGCTCCATGCCACCGATCTGTCGTGTTTCGAGTACGCACACCGGTGATTCCGTTGCTCAAGAACGACCACCACGACCGGTCTTGTCGCTTCCTAGGATGTCAATGATGTCGGAGCTCTATGTGTGGCCGGAAGAAGTGGCTGTCCCGTTCTCGGGAACCGCCAACCTGCTCGATAAAGCGACCGAGGCGGGCGTCTCGATTGCCCATCTTTGCGGCGGTCGTGGACTGTGCTCGACCTGCCGCGTCAGGATCATCGAAGGTGAGGAATCGCTGACGGAACGGACCACCAAGGAGTCAGCGATGGCTGACAGGTTGGAGTTTCCTGATGAAATCAGGCTCGCCTGCCAAACCGAGGTGAAGGGTTCCGTGAAGCTGTGGAGGCTCGTCCTGGACAACGTTGACCTCGAGATGGCCTCCCAGCTGGGTGGCGGCCACTTCGTGGGACCGGTCGGGCGAGAGGTCGAAGCGACCGTGATGTTCATCGACGTCGCCGGATTCACGACGATGTCCGAGAACCTACCTCCGTACGACATCGTTCACATTCTCAATCGATTCTTCACCCGAGCAGGGGCTGCGGTCGGTCGACACGGCGGTCATATCGACAACTACATGGGCGATGGCCTTCTCGCCGTGTTCGGGATCCGTGGCGAGTCCGGCCATTGCCTGGCAACCATCAAAGCTGGGCTCGAGATCCTCGAAGCGGCGGCAAGCATGAGCAAATACCTGAGCCTCATCTACAGCCACCCCTTCGAGGTACGGGTGGGCATCGGGCTCGGCGACGTCATCTTTGGGCTCATGGGGGATGAAGCATCGGCGAGAGAAACCGTGATCGGCGACGTCGTGAACACGGCAAGCAGACTCGAGGCCGCGAACAAGAAGACGGGGACGACGATGTTGGTGACGGAGGCAGTTCATGCGAGAACCGAGGCTTCGGTCGAGTATGGCCGCAGCTTTGACCTCGACTTGCCGGGCAAGGACGGCCATGTGACGGGGTACGAGGTCATCGGGCTGTCCGAGTAGGAGTTTCGTCAGCCCGGTCCGAAACGCGGAAAACCCGGCAGGAGGGCTGCCGGGCCGTGGATTCCGCTGCTGGATTGCTGTGGAGGACAACAACACTCCGTGTACGGAACCGACCGAACATGTGGATGTCGAATAGGCACGAGTCCGCAACCGGTGGACACGTCGCCTCATTCGGTATCAGGCCTCATGGATGCATTGCGGCAGCCCGGGGCCCGGCATCGGCTGGCCAACCAATGCTCGACGTCGTCGGCTGTCCGTTCGTTCGCTTCAACTATCGTCGATCCTTCTCAACACGCTACGCATCGGCGTCACGATGGTGCGTTCGGATTGGGGACGAGTCGTTGTACGAGAGGGAGTGCCGTATGCGAGAGCGTGTCGAGACGATGGTGGCCGGATTCGAGGCAGGGCGGTTGAGTCGAGATGAGTTCGTCGACCAACTGTCAGCGCTGGTCCGTGATCGTGTCGATCGAGGGCCGGATTCATCGACGTTCCGGTCACTCGGACTGAACCATGTCGCGCTCGCGGTGTCGGATGTTGCGGGCATGGCCGACTTCATGTCGGAACACCTCGGTACCACGAGAATCAGTATTGGTCCGGATCGTGGCTTCGTCGCCGCAGGGGCGAACCACTTCGTGGGGTTGTTCCGGAAGGCTCCAACAGGCCTCGACCATGTCTGCTTCTCAGTTGAGGGATACGAACCCGACGACGCCGCTGCACGTGTGGCAGAAGCGGGAATGGAACCTCATCGGGCCGAGGACCGGGTGTTCTTTCGCGGCCCGGACGGGATCCTGTTTCAGGTGGCCGACACGTGGGGTGACTATCCAGGCGGTTCGTGACACAGGGGCCCACGGCGGCCGAACCGCAGGCCAGGCCGCAACGACAGCGGGAGGAGCTCCACCTCAGCTGGTGTCTGAGTCCTTGGCGATTGCTTCGAGGATGAGATCGAGACCGAAGCCGAAGGAGTCGCCGAACTCGTAACCGGGCTGGAAGACATGCTCGACCGTCAAGCCGACGAGGTTGGGGTAGGCCTCAGCGTCGATGGCAGCAGCGATGTCCTGTGCCGCCTCGACGAACTCGCCCTCCGCTTGTGATGGAAGGGACGTCTCTTGCAGCGCGAATCCGTAGATGAAGGCATCGAGGATGGCGTATGCATGTGCCGTCTCCTGCCAGTTCAGGCCGCCCCTGCGCATGCAGGCGAGCACCGCTTCGTGATGGGCGAGGTTCTCAGGACCTGGTGACGTACGCGATTCCATGAGCGGCGCCGCCCAGGGGTGCCGGTTCAGCGCTGCTCGCGCCGACATGCACCGATGGCGCAGTGCGGCGAGCCATTCCCCTTCTGTCGAAGGCTTCTCAATCTCTGAAAAGACCCGCTCGACCATCCCGTCGATGATCTCCTCCTTCGACGAGACGTAGTGATAGATCGTCATGGGCTTGGTGCCCAGGGCGGTTGCGAGCTTTCGGATCGTGAGCGCCTCGATGCCGATCTCGTCGGCCAATGCAACCGCACCCTCGAGCACGTGATCCCGGCTCAGCGCAGTGCGTGTGTTCTCTCCCATTTCCGACCCTTTCCAAGAAACGACTTGACGTATCGTACTAAGTACGGGTACGCTGTGTCCAGCACTTCGTACTAAGTACGACATCCCAACACGAGGAACCCAGCCATGTCGACCACAAATACGGACCAGTCCACCCGATCGGCCAGTTCTCCGAGCGATCAACAAGGACAAGACGCCGCTGCGTATATGCAGCAACTCCGGGCCTTCTACCTCCACGGCGCGGTGTTCGTCATCTCGATGGTCGGCATCTTCGTCGTCAATCTGGCCACCAATATCTCGGCGGGGATCACCGGCGAGTGGTGGGCGTGGTGGTCAGCTTGGGCTCTCCTCGGTTGGGGGCTCGGCGTGGCAGTTCACGGGCTTGTTGTTCGGATGGCACGACCTCAGGGGCCTGAATCGGTGTGGGAAGAGCGTCAGATCAACAAGCTTCTGGCGTCGGAGTCCGCGGAGATGTCGAGCTGATGCGGACTGACCACACAACGAACGCAGACACAACCAAGGGAAGGAAATCAATCATGATGCAAACGACACCTCGCAGGGCAGCGATCATCGCCGGGATCGGCTACGTGGCTCTCTTCGTGCTGGCGATCTTCGCCAACTTCCTCGTACGGGAAGGTCTCGTGGTCGCCGACGACGCGGTTGCGACCTTCGAGAACATCGCCGAGTCCGAGCTCCTCTTCCGAGCAGGGATCGCCGCATTTCTGCTCATCTTCCTTCTGGAC
>CAJQOW010000031.1 GCA_905480055.1 uncultured Acidimicrobiia bacterium | reverse complement strand
GGCTCGTGTGGCCGACGCGCCACTCGGCGGCCGCGACCACTCAGCGCCAGTTGCCAGGGCCACAGACTTGTAGGCGCCATCGTAGATTCCGATGTGCTTGTTCCTGACGATCGACTCGCAATACATCGTCAGGAGATCATCGTCTGATGTGACGAGGTCGATGGCATGGAGCGTTTCGGGGATCGATCGCGTCTCGACAGTGCCATCGCCCAGCTCAGCGGATCGAATCGCACCCCAAGCCTCGTGCCCACCGACCCGCTCGTTGAAGATCTTGGGCACCGGGTAGAACGCTAGCTCGCTCGGTTTTGTGATCAATACATCGGCAATCCGCATGAGGTAGTTGGTGGAGTACACCGCGTGGAAGGTGTTGTCGAATAGAAAGACGTGGATTCCGCTGAGCGAGCCATCCCGGGCCTCGTCGGCGAATCCCTTGGTGTCGTCCCACGTACGGTGGAGGTTGACTTCGGCAACCCTGGCACCGAGCTCTGACCGCATCCATTCCCAGTTGTCGGCATGGTCGCCCAGGTTCACCATCAACGTTGCTTGTCCACCATCGACCTTTGGCATCATGTGCTCAACGATCGCCTTGAACAGATCGCGTTGAGCGCCCGCACCGCCCATCGTGAGGAGGTACCTCCTGGGTTCTCCGTCTGCAATTCTGGCCAGTCGATGTTCGCAGTCGTACTCGATGTTCTCCACGAGCTCGTGGTCGACATGGTGACCGACATAGTGAAGTGCGTCGCTCGGCATCGGCTTGAGAATGGTGTTCTTCTCATCGAAGCCTCGCATGGTGCGGAACCCGTAGTAGCCGGACGGTGATTGCACCGCGTGCTGGGCACCCTCGATCACCTGAAATGCCATGGGCCAGTTGTCGAACATCATGTCGACAACGTTGGTCATGCCACCAGCCACGGCACCCATGCTGTTCCACATGTGCGAGCCAAGGAGGGGAGTCTCCGGTGGCAGCGCACGGTGGAGATCGCCAAAGAGCTCGCTCATTCGATAGTCCCGTGCATTCGCCTTCAGGAAACGCCACGGCCAGCCGGGGGCGAACGTGTTGAGCGCCCACCACAGCCCGGGAAGGGTGCGATCACCAGTCGTGACGGACTCCCACACATACTTGTTGAACATCGGGCTGCGTTGCGACAGCCGGGAGAACTTGCTGTAGTTCGTGTTCCACCAGTTGATCACATCGGTTGATATCCCAGGAATCGAGAGCAGATCGAGCCAGTAGGGCGTGTAGCCCATGGACCGTGCCGCCGAGGCTCCCGCCATCGCAATGCGATAGTGACCGAAGCCCATCCTCACCGTGGCGCAGATGACAGCGCCGTCGGGGTCTATCGGTTCACCGGCTCCGTCGCGCACGACATCTTTCAGACCGAACACCGATCCGAGATAAGGGTTGTCAACGACCGAAAGGTCGTACTGCTCGCCAGACTCGTAGTCGAATCGATCGACGAACGTCTTCTGCCACGAGCGTGCCCGCTTGGCATAGCCGGACGCGATCTCGTTTCCGTACAGCGAGAATCCATCAGTCATTCGTCCCTCCGGGTGCGATACGGGCACGTTACCGCCCTCTCGCCAAGCTTGCGAAGTCGAAACCCGAGCCAGCATGAAATCTTCGACTTGACAAACAAACGAAACCAAACGAAAGTAGGCGTTGTACCCCCGGAAGGCAGACATTGTCGACGGATCGCACCGTTCCTCCCGAACTCCGACGGGAGCGGATTCTCACTCTCGTGAAAGAACGTGAGTTCGTTCGCGTCACGGACCTCAGCAACATCTTTGGCATCTCCGAGGTAACCGTGCGGAGTGATCTCGACCTCCTCGACGAATCCGGCACGCTGCAACGAGTGCATGGGGGAGCGGTGGTCCGCACGCCGGTGCGCCGCAATGAACGGCCTTTCGAGGAATCGATTGGCGCTTCGCCCGAGGAGAAGGCCGCGATCGGCGCCGCTGCAGCACAGCTTGTTGCGAGTGGCGAAACGATCATCATCGACGTGGGGAGTACGACGACCGCTCTGGCCAGGGCCCTTGTTGCCCGAGAGGATCTCCGCGAAGTGGTGATCTTCACGAGTGCGATCAATGTTGCGCTTGAGTTGGAGGTTGCCATACCTCGCTTCACGGTGGTCGTGACCGGAGGGACACTTCGACCGCTGCAGCATTCGCTCGTCGACCCGATGGCAAATCAGATCCTGAAGCGGGTGAACGTATCGACCGTCTTCCTCGGATGCAACGGAGTGCATCCCGAGGCCGGGATCACCAACGTCAACCTTCCCGAGGCAACCGTGAAACGCCACATGCTCGATGCCGCGCAGCGCTGTGTCGTTCTGGCCGACGGATCGAAGATCGGGAACATCAGTGTTGTGAAGATCGCAGACATCGAGACGATGGACGTGCTCGTGACCGGTTCGTCAGCACCCCACGGGGCGCTCGCCGAGATCGAGGGACACGGACCCATCATCGAAGTCGCGTAACTGGAAAAACCAAGGGGGACAGCCCCTTCAAGGAGGAATACATGACAAAGCGACTACTGGTCCTGTTGTTTGTGTTCGCTCTGATCGCCGCCGCTTGCTCGAGCGACGATTCAAGCGACTCAGAGACGACCACCACCGCAGCGGGTACCGAGGAAACGACAACCACGGCCGCCGCCGAAACGACGACGACGGCAGCTGGTGACACCAGCGGCGAGGGCGTCACCCTCCGATGGAGGACCCGACCGGACAACGATCAGGAAGCTGCCGTCTACCAGTCGGTCAGCGACGATCTCCAGGGTCAACTCGACAATGTGACGCTGACCTATGAGGCTGGCGGAACCGAAACCGAGGGCTATC